>NZ_JBFAET010000041.1:0-60644 GCF_040642095.1 Streptomyces sp. NPDC020362 | reverse complement strand
TCCCCCCGCGGGTGCCACTGGTAGGGGGGGGTGGGCTTCGTTATGTTTTTTTATCTGAATCAGCGCCGTGGGCCCGGTGTCGGGGGGGGGGGGTCATAGGGGGGCGGGGCGGGGGCGCGGTTGGTGGCAGGGCGGGGCGGTGGTGACAAGCGGTGACAGGGTCGCGTCGCGGAGTGCCGAATTTCAACCGGTTTTCCCCGACGGCCTCCGAAATCCGCCGGGTTCCGGCCAGGTGCCGTCGCTCGGAGTGACCCGCGTCCGGAAGTCCTTCGGAAGCCCTTCGGAAGTCCTTCGGAGGTCCTGTGATCCGGCTCGGCGAATGCCGGGGAGGTCGCACAGCCGGTCGGCACGCGATGCGACCATGGTCGCGTGCGGATAGACAGTGTGCGGCGTGCAACGATCATGGTGGCGGCTTTCGGAACCTTCCTGGCGGCCCTGTCCGCGTGCGGCGCGGCGGGACGCGGCAACGGCAGCCCCGCGCCCGGCGGCCGGGCCGGGCGGGCCGGGACGGCCAGCCATCGCCCGCACGGCATCCAAGGCGTCGGCGCGCGCCTGCAGCGGCGCATTCCGGCCGACTCCAGTCAGGTGGTGGCCGTCTACGGCGACGGCAAGGACTCGGCGGACTCCACGGTCGTGCTCTACGCCAAGCACGGCACGGTATGGCGGCGGACCCGCAGTTGGCCCGCGCACAACGGCAAGAGGGGCTGGACCACCGACCACCGCTCCGGCGACCGGCGCAGCCCCGTCGGCGTGTTCACCCTCAGCGACGCGGGCGGCGTACTCAAGGATCCGGGCGCCCGACTGCCGTACACACAGGACCCTTCTTTTGCCGCCCCGCGCTGGTGGGCCAAGTCGCACTGGCACGACTTCGACTACGTCGTCGCCATCGACTACAACCGCGTCAAGGGCTCCCCGCCGAACGATCCGACGCGCCCCGAGGGCGAGGCGAAGGGCGGGAGCATCTGGCTGCATATGGACCACGGCAGCGGTACGTCGGGCTGCGTCAGCATGTCCCGGTCGGCCATGGAGTACCTGCTGCGCACGCTCGACCCGCACCGGCATCCCGTCGTGGTGATGGGAGACCGGGCGGACCTGATGAGCTGACACGGATGGCGGGACGCCTCATTGCGGGGCGGCACCGACTCCCCGTAGAACACCGGCCATGAGAAGACGGTTAGTCATGTCCATGCTTGCCGGGGCGACCCTCCTGGCGAGCACGCTCTTCGGCACCGGGACCACCGCCGCTGAGGCGGCGGCCCGAACCGGGGACGTTCCGGCCGAGTTCGGCACCGACTGGCACGACCCGGTGACCGCCGCCCCGCCCGTCGACCGGGCGCACACCAGGTCCTGCCGGGTCACCCTCGCCGAGACCCAGTTCCGCGACTTCACCCCCTACCGGGGCGCGTACACGCCGCCGAAGGGCTGCGGCGACCGCTGGAGCAAGGTCGTCCTGCGCCTCGACGGCAAGGTGAAGGGCCGTCAGTACGACCGTCTCGGCTATCTGCACGTGGGCGGGGTCGAGATCCTGCGCACCTCGACGCCCGAGCCGTCACCGGACGGCATCGAGTGGCACGTGGAGAAGGACGTCACCCGCTACAGCGACACCTTCCGCGGCCCGCAGGACGTCGAGATGCTCATCGGGAACGTCGTGGACGACACCTACACCGGCGTCATCGACGTCAAGGTGACGCTCACCTTCTACGCCGGCCGCCCCGAGGTCCCGGCCCCCGACCGCGTCCTCACCCTCGCCGGCTCGCCCGACGGCGCGACCCTCACCACCCCGCGCAACAGCGAGCGCATCGTCGCCGAGGTGTACGCCACCGGATCCGGCGGCGGCTGCGAGGAGTTCTGGTACCTGACCGTGGCCGACCCGGCGTCCTACTCATGCAAGGCCGACCACGGGCCGTACCGCGAGGTGCAGATCAAGGTCGACGGGAACCTGGCCGGAATCGCCGCGCCGTTCCCGAACGTGTGGACCGGCGGCTGGTCCAACCCCTTCCTCTGGTACGTCGTCCCGGGCCCGCGCGCCTTCGACGTCAGGCCGATCGAGTACGATCTCACGCCCTTCGCCGGGCTCCTGAACGACGGCCGTCCGCACCGCGTCGAGGTCTCGGTCGTGGGCGTGCCGGCGGGGCAGTCCGGCTGGAGCACGCCCGTGAACGTCCTGGTCTGGCAGGACGCCCACCGCGCGCACGTTACCGGCGGGCTCACCGTGGACAGGGCGACGGACCTCGCCAACTCCTCCGCCTACACTCCCGGATCCGAGAACCGCGTCGACACCGAGGCGGGCCACCGGCTCACGGTCTCCGGATACGTGAACACCTCGCACGGCCGTGTGACCACCACGGTCACCCGTACGCTCGCGAACACCTCCGCGCACCGCTGGACCGACGGCGAGAACACGGACGGGCTGGACGCGACCTGGACGGACGACGAGACGGTCCGCGTCCGGGGACAGGGGCCCGCACGAACGACACACACGCACCGGACGTACACGATGAACGGCGCCACGACCCTCGGCACGGACGACCGGCTGCGCACCGTGCTGACCCTCGGCGACCGGGCGACGGCCGTGGAACGGCAGGGCGGCCGGCGCACCGCGTGGTCGCGGTTCGACGACACCTACAGCGGCGACGCCGCGTACACGATCAACGTCCCGCGCGAACAGCGGCACGCGGTCGGCACGTCGAGCGAGCGCTATCGCCGATACGGCTCGGACGGCTGCTACGACCGTTCGCTGGCGACCGCTCAAGGGGTGCTGACGGAGGACCGCAACCGCTGCTGAGGCCTCGGGCGACATGTCGGTGACCGCACGCGGCTCCCGCTCCGGATATCGAGGAGCGGGAGCCGTGGCCGTTCAGCAGGGCTTGGCCGTCTCCCCGTCGACGAGGGTGTCCAGCAGCACCCCGAGGACCTGGCGCTCCTTCTCGGTCAGCGGGGCGAGGATCTCCTCGGCCGCCGAGCGGCGCGCGCCGCGCAGTTCGCGCAGGGTCGTCCGGCCCTCGTCCGTCAGCTCGATCCGGGTCACCCTGCGGTTCGACGGATCCGGCACCCGGCGCACCTTGCCGCTCGCCTCCAGCCCGTCGACCAGCGTCGTCACCGCGCGCGGCACCACCTCCAGGCGCTCGGCGAGGTCGGCCATGCGCGGCGGCGAGCCGTAGTGCGCGAGGGTGCGCAGCAGCCGGGACTGGGCCGGGGTGACGCCCAGCTCGCGCCGCTCCAGGTGGCGCTTCTGGATGCGGTGCACCCGGCGGGTGAGCCGCAGCAACTGCTCGGCGAGCAGGCCCTCGGGGTCTGGGGTGGTCATGCGGGAACAATATCAGGATGCCGTTCATTGTGAGCATAGGTAACAATGAGCTATGATCCGTCAGTCGTCGTCGGCCGTTCTTCGCGCCGACGCCCGTTCATCTCCGTAGGAGCCCATGCATCCCGACCGTGAACCCTCCTGGACCCCGCCTGCCGACGCCGAAGCGCAGCCCCGGCAGGTCCGCCGCATCCTGAAGCTCTTCCGTCCCTATCGCGGGCGGCTCGCGATCGTCGGCCTCCTCGTCGGCGCCTCCTCGCTGGTCTCGGTGGCCACGCCGTTCCTCCTCAGGGAGACCCTCGACGTCGCGATCCCCGACGGCCGCACCGGCCTGCTCAGCCTGCTCGCGCTCGGCATGATCCTCAGCGCGGTCCTCTCCAGCGTCTTCGGCGTGCTCCAGACGCTGATCTCGACCACCGTCGGCCAGCGCGTCATGCACGATCTGCGCACCGCCGTCTACGGCCGCCTGCAGCGCATGTCGCTCGCCTTCTTCACCCGCACCCGCACCGGCGAGGTGCAGTCCCGCATCGCCAACGACATCGGCGGCATGCAGGCCACCGTCACCTCCACCGCCACCTCCCTCGTCTCCAACGTGACCAGCGTCGTCGCCACGATCGTCGCGATGATCGCCCTGGACTGGCGCCTGACGATCGTCTCGCTGCTCCTGCTCCCCGCCTTCGTGTGGATCAGCCGCCGTGTCGGCAACGAGCGAAAGAAGATCACCACCCAGCGGCAGAAGCAGATGGCCGCGATGGCCGCCACGGTCACCGAGTCGCTGTCCGTCAGCGGCATCCTGCTCGGCCGCACGATGGGCCGCTCCGACTCGCTCACGGGGTCCTTCGCGGAGGAGTCCGAGCGGCTGGTCGACCTCGAAGTGAAGTCGAACATGGCCGGGCGCTGGCGCACGGCCGTGATCACGATCGTCATGGCCGCGATGCCCGCCGTCATCTACTGGACCGCGGGACTCGCCCTCCAGCTCGGCGGCCCGCAGGTCTCGCTCGGCACCATCGTCGCGTTCGTCTCGCTCCAGCAGGGCCTGTTCCGCCCGGCCGTGAGCCTGCTGGCGACCGGCGTCCAGATCCAGACCTCGCTCGCGCTCTTCCAGCGCATCTTCGAGTACCTGGACCTGCCCATCGACATCACCGAGCGCGAGGAGCCGGTCCACCTCGACCAGATCAAGGGCGAAGTCCGCTTCGAGGACGTCGAGTTCCGCTACGACGGCAAGGGCGGCCCGGTCCTCGACGGCATCGACGTCACCGTCCCGGCCGGCGGCAGCCTCGCGGTCGTCGGCCCGACCGGCGCCGGCAAGTCCACGCTCGGCTACCTGGTGCCCCGCCTCTACGACGTCACCGGCGGCCGCGTCACCATCGACGGCGTCGACGTGCGCGACCTCGACTTCGACACCCTCGCCCGCGCGGTCGGCGTCGTCTCGCAGGAGACGTACCTCTTCCACGCCTCGGTCGCCGACAACCTGCGCTTCGCCAAGCCGGACGCCACCGACGACGAACTGCACGCGGCGGCCCGGGCCGCCCAGATCCACGACCACATAGCCGCGCTGCCCGACGGCTACGACACCGTCGTCGGCGAACGCGGGCACCGCTTCTCGGGTGGCGAGAAGCAGCGCCTGGCGATAGCCCGCACCATCCTGCGCGACCCGCCGGTGCTCATCCTCGACGAGGCGACCAGCGCCCTGGACAACCGCACCGAAGCCGCGGTGCAGGATGCCATCGACGCCCTGTCGGCGGACCGGACGACCCTGACCATCGCGCACCGCCTGTCCACCGTCCGTGGCGCCGACCAGATCGTCGTCCTGGACTCCGGCCGGGCCGCCGAGCGGGGCACCCACGAGGAACTGCTGGAGCTGGACGGGCGGTACGCGGCCCTGGTTCGCCGTGACGCGCAGCTGGAACCGGCGGGCTGACACGGTGCTCGGGCCGATCGGCTGACGTGGTGCCCTGGCCGACAGGCTGTCGATATGTCGGGTTTATGGTGATTGGCGTATTACCGTGCCCGCATGCAGATGAACACTCCGCGACAGAGCACGATGCGACTGACGCGCCGGGGCAAGCTCGTCCTCCTGGTGACCGGCGCCGCCCTGGCCGGCACCGCCGTGGTGGTGCCGCTGCTGAGCCTGGCACGCGGCCACAAGGAGCCGAAGCCCGCCATGCTCGTCATCCCGGAGGGCTGGCGCGCCAGTCAGGTCTACGGCGCCGTCGACAAGGCCCTCAAACTGCCCCCGGGCAGCACCCGGAACTCCCTCGGCAAGGCCGCCCTGAAGCTGCCGAGCCAGGCCGGGGGCAACCCTGAGGGCTACCTCTTCCCCGCGACATATCCCGTGAAGAAGGGCGCCACCCCCGAGTCACTGCTGAGGTTCATGGTCGACACGGCCGGGGCGAGATTCGGCGGGCCGCCGATCGCGGCCGGGGCCCAGCGCAACGCGATGAACGTCTATCAGACCGTCACCATCGCCAGCATCGTCCAGGCCGAGGCCGCCACCAAGGCCGACATGGGAAAGGTCGCGCGGGTCATCTTCAACCGGTTGCAGAAGGGCATGCCCCTGCAGATGGACTCCACCATCAACTACGTGCTGAACCGCAACACCGTCCACACCAGCGTCGACGACACCCACTTTCAGAGCCCGTACAACTCCTACCAGCGCATGGGTCTGCCGCCCACCCCGATCGACAACCCCGGTGGGGACGCCCTGCGCGCAGCGATCAACCCGCCGCCCGGCAACTGGCTGTACTTCGTCACGGTCAAACCCGGCGACACCCGCTTCACCGCCGACTACTCCGAGCACCAGCGCAACGTGGCCCAGTTCAACGCCGGTCAGCAGACGACGGCGCAGCCCCCCAGTCAGCAGACGACGGCGCAGCCCCCCAACCAGCAGGCCACGGGGCAGCCCCAGAACCCCGGCTACAGCCCGCAGCAGCTCCCGCCCTCACAGACCCCGCAGCAGCTTTCGCCCCCGCAGACTCCGCCCGTACAGACACAGCCGCCCCGCTGAGCCGGCGGGCCCTCACGCGGCGAGCGGCTCCTCGGCCAGCAGCCGTCTGATGTCCCGCACGGCCGCGCGCCCGGCGCGGTTGGCGCCGATGGTGCTGGCCGAGGGCCCGTAGCCGACGAGATGGACGCGCGGGTCGGCGACCGCGCGGGTTCCCTCGACCCGGATCCCGCCACCCGGTTCACGCAGCCGCAGCGGCCTCAGATGATCGAGCGCGGCCCGGAACCCGGTGGCCCAGAGAATGACGTCGGCGCAGACGTGCCGACGGTGCGGTCCCCCGTCCCACTCCACCCCGTCCGGGGTGATCCGGTCGAACATCGGCTGCCGGTCCAGGATCCCGTCCGCCAGGCCCTGCCGGATCGCGTCATTGAGCGGAAGCCCGGTGACGGAGACCACGCTTCTCGGCGGCAGACCCTGCCGTACCCGCTCCTCCACCAGGGCCACGGCCGCACGGCCGACCTCCTCGCCGAACGGGCCCTCGCGGAAGACCGGGGGCCGCCGGGTCACCCAGGTGGCGGCGGCCGCGTACGGGGCGATCTCCAGCAGATGCTGGGTGCCGGACGCACCGCCGCCCACGACCACGACCCGCTTCCCGGCGAACTCCTCGGGCCCGGGGTACTGCGCGGTGTGCAGCTGCCGCCCCCGGAAGGTCTCCTGGCCGGGATAGCGGGGCCAGAACGGCCGGTCCCAGGTCCCGGTGGCGTTGATCAGCGCGCGAGTCGACCAGGTCCCGTCCGAAGTCTCCACGAGCAGCCGTCCGTCCTCGCCCTCGCGAACGGCCGTCACGTCGACGGGCCGCCGTACCCGCAGGCCGAAGGTGCGCTCGTACCGGTCGAAGTACGTGCGGAGGACCTCCGCCGAGGGCCGCGCCGGATCGGGGTCCGTCAACTCCATGCCGGGCAGCGAGTGCATCCCGTGCACCTTGCCGTACGTCAACGACGGCCAGCGGAACTGCCAGGCGCCGCCCGGCCCGGGGGAGTGGTCGAGGACCACGAAGTCGCGGTCCGGTTCGAAACCGGTGCGCCGCAGGTGATAGGCGCTGGACAGTCCGGCCTGTCCGGCGCCTGCGACGACTACCTCCACCTCGCGTGTTTCGTTCACCCCCCTGCCAACAGCGGGCACGTCACCGGTCTTCCCGGCCGGTCGGCACCCGCTGCCGGCGCGGTCCGGCCGCCCCGGTGACGGTGCCGAACAACAGCCCGGCCGCGACGCGCCGCAGCGAGATGGCCTTGGCCGAGAACGCACCGCGCGGCTGAACGAAGCCGGGTGAGCGCGCCACGGTCGACGACCTCTCGCCCGGTGAACCCCTCGTATCGGGAAACGGTCGTGCCACGACGTGTGAAACCGGCGTATGGGCCAGGATTGGGGGCATGCCAGATGCCTTCACCACACGGATGCTGCACATCGCCACCGGTTCCCGGGAACGGGTCGTCGATCTGACCTCCGAGTGCGAGGAGTTCCTGAGCGAGGCTGCGGCCGGCCGCGACGGTCTGCTGAACATCTTCGTGCCCCACGCGACCGCCGGTATCGCCGTCATCGAGACGGGATCCGGCAGCGACGACGACCTCCTCGCCGCCCTGCACGCCCTGCTCCCCGCCGACGACCGCTGGCAGCACCGGCACGGCAGCCCGGGACACGGCCGTGACCACGTCCTCCCGGCCTTCGTCCCGCCGCACGCGACCCTTCCGGTCGTCGGCGGACACCTGGAACTGGGCACCTGGCAGTCGGTGTGCCTCGTGGACACGAACACGAATAACACAGACCGTCGGGTGCGGTTGAGCTTCCTGGGGTGACCGCCGTGCGAGCAGCAACCTTGTCAGGCGGTTTGATGACTGAGCCGATGAGGCAGAGTGGCCGACAATCTCGTGGTGCCAAGCGGCCATGCTTGGCAGCATTGGCGGAACGCCTAGCAGGTTCTTCGTCTGCTGGTGGTACGAGCAGGCCGCTGCATTGGCCTGCGGAAACGACCGTCTTGGACCGTCGGGTTGCATAATGGTCCGGGATTGGTGCGGATCTTGGTCAATCGACCTGGCGCGCGGTGTGCTTACGCAGAGGGCGGGTGGGCGTGCCGCGTGGTTCCAGGAGTCAGGTGTGCCAGTCGACCCGCGATGGATGCGGCAGACAGGCCGTTGCCCAGGAGCATTGTCCGGCTGGCCCAGGGTTGAGGCTCTCGGCTCCTCCTGGTTGCTACATCGCATAGCCAGGAATTTCCTGACGGACGGTCATCCATCGAGTTTCGGTGTAAGCCTCGATGTTGGCCTGGGCGCCGCCGAAGCGCGTCGCGGTTCCCGAATCGAACATGCCGCCGAACGGTGCGTTGGCCTCGTCGTTGACCGTCTGGTCGTTGATGTGAGCCGTTCCCGTCGGGATGCGTTCGGCCAGCGCCAGTCCGGCGGCGACGTCGGAGGTGAGGATGCCCAGGGAGAGTCCGTACTCGCTGGCTGCGGCCAGGTGGGCGGCCTCATCGAGAGTGCTGAAGCGGGCGACTGCGGCCACTGGGCCGAAGACTTCGCTGTCGTATGCGGGGATTCCCGGGCCGCTGTCCGCCAGCACGGCCGGCCGGTAGAAGAGGCCCTCGAAGCTGCCGCCGGTCTTGAGCGTGGCGCCGGCGTTGACGCTGCTGGTGACGAGTGCGTGGATCTTGTCGCGCTGCCGCTCGTCGATGATCGGCCCCAGCGCGACGTCTTCAACGGTTGGGTCACCAACGGTCAGTTGCGCGGTGCGTTCGGCGAGCAGCTGTACGAACTCCTCGTAGATCGACTCGTGCACCAGGTGCCGACCGCTGGCCATGCAGACCTGCCCTTGATGGAAGAACGTGCCCTGCATCGCCGCACCGACAGCTCGGTCGAGATCGGCATCCTCCAAGACGATCAGCGCGTTGTTGCCGCCCAGTTCGAGGTGGGTATGGATGAAGCGACGCGCGGCGATCTGCCCGACCGCGCGGCCCGCGGCGGTGGATCCGGTGAAGGAAACGGCGCGCACAGCCGGGTGGTCCACCAGCGCCGAGCCGATGTCCCCTCCGCCGGGCAGCACGTGCAGGACTCCTGCTGGCAGCCCCGCTTCCTCGAAGATGCGGGCGATCGTCACACCGCCCGATACGGCGGTGCGCGGATCCGGTTTGAGGACGACGGCGTTGCCGAGGGCAAGGGCCGGTGCCACCGAGCGGATGGCGAGCTTCAGGGGAGCGTTGAACGGAGCGATCACGGCGACCACGCCTACCGGGACCCTGCGGGTCATGCTCATCCAGGCACGTTCGCTGGGGATCACTTCACCGAGCGGAAGTGAGGGCAGGCTGGACGCCTCGAAGCACTCGGCTGCTGCGCCCTGGACCTCGTACGCTGCTTTGGCGCGAGTGGCGCCGGCTTCGCGGATCAGCCAGCGTGCGGTCTCCTGGCTGTGTTGCTGCCACAGTTCGCCCGCGCGGCGCAGTACCGCGGCGCGTACGCTGTACGGGGCCGCTGCCCATGAGCGTTGGGCATCGCGCGCCTGCTCGACCGAGTGGGTCAGGTCCTCGATGCCGGCGGCGCCCACGGTGGCGAGGGGGGCTCCGGTCGCGGGTTCGAGGACCGTGTTCACTCCGCCGTGGGCGTCACACCATGAACCGGTGAAGAGTCGGCCCTGCCATGGCGCGTCATCAAGGATGGTGGAGTTCAACGTTGGTTCCTGTTCTGTTGCGGGCAGGTCGGCTGTCGGCCCCCCGGGGGGGGCGTCGCCGCGGCCTCGGGTCCGGTCGGTGTGGCGTCGTGACGAACGTCTTCCGCGTGCCTGGTGGCGTGGGCCGCGGGGCGTGGTCGTTGGCGTGAGCGGCCGGTTCAGTGGGCTTGCACAGGCGGGATGGCGGGCACCTCCGGGGAGTTGTCGATGTCCGCCGGGGTCAACCGGAACTCAACGGGGTAGGCGTCGCGCCGGGTTCGGCGGGCGGGTTCGGTGGTGCGCCACATGTAGAGACAGCGGCCGCACTGGAGCACGTCCCACGCACCGGGGACCGGGGAGGTGGTGATGGTCTCGATGATGTCGTGTGCACAACGGGGGCAGATCAGGGGGGATTCCATCAGTGGGTTCCTCGGCTGTTCTCAGCGGGCGGCGATCAGAGACCGGAGGCGCTCGGTCCACTCCTTGGTCTCCGGCAGATCGCGTACCGGCGTACTGAAGTTGCCGCGGTCGTCCGGCGAGACGGGCGTCGTGGCATCGGTGATCATCTTGCTGGTGATGCCGACCGGGGAGGCGGCCGGTGCCAGTTCCATGACGGACAGGTTCGGGATGACGACCACATCGTCCGCGGGATTGACCTTGCACGACATCGCCCACATCACCTGCGGCAGGTTGAAGGGGTCGACGTCCTCGTCGACGAGGATCACCTGGCTCACATAGCCGAGGCCGTGAGGGGTGGTCATCGCGCGCATGCCGACCGCCTTGGCGAAGCCGCCGTAGCGCTTCTTCGTGGAGATGATCACGGACAGGCCGTGCGTGTACATCGCGTTGACCGCCTGCACTTCGGGGAATTCGGCGCGCAGCTGCTTCAGCAACGGGACGCAGGTGTTCGCTCCGACCAGGTAGTCCACCTCCGTCCACGGCATGCCCAGGTAGAGCGATTCGAAGATCGGATCCGTGCGGTAGGAGACGCGGTCGATGCGGATCACCGGCATCCGTCGGCCGCCGGAGTAATGGCCGGTGAACTCGCCGAAGGGGCCCTCGATCTGGCGCTTGCGGCTCTCGATCACCCCTTCGATGACCACCTCGGAGCCCCACGGGACGTCGAATCCGGTCAGCGGTGCCGTGGCGATGGGTGCGGGAGCGCCCCGCAGGGCACCGGCCATCTCGTATTCGGACTGGTCGTAGCCCATCGGCATGCCGGCCACCATGGTCATCACCGGGTCGTTTCCCAGGGTGATCGCGATGGGCAGGTCCTCGCCAAGGCCCTCGGCCTTGCGCAGATGCAGGGCCACGTCGTGCATCGGAACCGGCTGGATGGCGAGCCGGTTGCGGCCGATGACCTCGATCCGGTAGATGCCGACGTTCTGCTTGCCGAAGTGATCCGGGTCCTGCGGGTCGCGGGAGACGACGGCGGACTTGTCCAGGTAGAAGCCGCCGTCACCGTCGTTCAGACGGAACAGCGGGAGGATCTGGAACAGGTCGACGTCCGCGCCCGCCACGGTGTTCTCACGCCAGGGCGCGTCCTCGCGACGCTCGGGCGCGATGGGGAAGGCGTCCCAGCGGCGCGCGAACTCTTCGACCTGGCCCCTGACCGGGGTGCCTGGAGGCAGTCCGAGTGCGAGGGCGTGGTTGCGCCAGGACCCGTGGACGTTCATGACGATCCGGGCGTCGTGAAACCCGGTCACGTTGTCGAAGTACAGGGCGGGGGCTCCCTCGCCGATCCGGCCGGCCGCATTGGCCGCGGCGGCAAGGTCGGGTTCGGCCGGGATCTCCTCGCTGATCTTCAGCAACTGGCCCTCCTTCTCCAGCGTTTCCAGGAAGCTGCGCAGGTCGTCGTATGCCATGTGCGGCTCTTTCTCAAGCGACGGGGTGGACGGGGGCGGTCCGGGCGGCACGCATGCCCTCCCAGCGCCTGGCGGTGGGGGTGGGCAGCGCGAACTGGTCGAGGATGCGGGTGGTGATGTGCTCGACGATGTCGTCGACCGAGGCGGGATGGTTGTAAAAAGCGGGCATGGGCGGCACGATCCGCACCCCCTTGCGGGCCAGGTCGAGCATGTTCTCCAGATGAATCTCACTGAGCGGCGTCTCGCGCGGTACGAGCACCAATGGGCGCCGCTCTTTCAGCACCACGTCCGCGGCGCGGCCGACGAGACCGTCGGCGTAGCCCGCGCGGATGCCGGCCAGCGTCTTCATGGAGCACGGCACGATCACCATGCCGTCGGTCCGGAACGAGCCCGACGCGATGGTGGCGCCTTGGTCCTCGGGGTTGTGTACGACATCGGCGAGATCCGCGACCTCGCGGACGCTGCGGCCGGTCTCCAGCTCGATGGTGGTCCGCGCCCAACGGCTGAGCACCAGATGGGTCTCCACCTCGGGATACTCGGCCAGCTGCTGCAACAGCCGAAGCCCGAGTACGGCACCAGTGGCTCCGGTCATCCCCACGATGAGTCGCACGTCGATCAACTCCTTGCTTCCGCGCTCCCTCGCTTTCGACGCTATGGGCCGTTCGACGGCGCGGGCGGGTAGCCTGGAGACCAGTCATGGGAAAAAACCGACAGCTCTCCGTCGCCGACGTGTCATACCGGCCCTCGCTGAGCGCGCCCATCGGGATGGACGTCCTCGACTTCGCCGAACTGTCCAAACGCGTGAACCGGAGGGGACTGGACCTGTCGGCGCCGCTCCGGCCGGCCTTCCACCATCTGATCCACGTCAGGCAGGGCCCGGTGCGCCACACCGTGGACTTTCGGGACTACACACTGGACTCGGGCTCCTGGCTCTGGGTCCGAGCCGGCCAGGTCCACCAGTACGTCCCCCGTGATCACGCCGCGGCGCGGGGCACCATCGTCATCTGGCAACCCGGCTTCGTCGCCGCCGAGCCCCTCCACAACGACTCGCCCATGCTCCTCACCGGACGGCACGCCCGATCCGCCGGCCTCGCACTGCGCCACCTCGTCCACGAGTACGGTGACCTGGCCTCGATTCCCCTCGACGCCCACATCGACACGCTGCGCCACCTCCTCAGCGTCCTCCTGCTGCGTCTCGCCCACGCCTGCCCGGCCCCCGCATCGCTCGGGTCGGACAGCGAGGTCTTCCGCAGCTTCCGTGTCGCCGTGGAACGCGACTTCGCAAGCTCCCACCACGTCAATGACTTCGCCGCCGCACTCGGCTACAGCGTCCGCACCCTGTCCCGCGCCGCACAGGCTGCGACCGGTTCGACCGCCAAGCAGTACCTCGACGCCCGCATCCTCCTGGAAGCCAGACGGCTCCTGGTCCACACCGACGCCACCTCCGCGGAGATATCCCGCCGGCTGGGCTTCCCCGACCCCAGCGACTTCACGAAGTTCTTCCGGAAACGCGACGGGGGGACACCACTGAGCTTCCGCGAGGTCGCCCGAGGAAGAGCACCAGGGATGCTCTCCGCCCCGGCGTCCGACGAGTAGATGCTCTCGACGCGTTCTGACTCATCCCCGCACCCTGCCGGAGGGCCGGGAGGTCATATCTGCCCCGGTCGAGACGAAGACCGTGACCTGGACTTACGGGCAGACCGGTCAGCGCGCGCGGACCGTCCCGCGATGGTTGACTCCGACGCGAGTGACCCCGCGGCCGGATCTCGTGCACCTGACCGACGAGCGGAATCTGCTCTGTGCGACTACCGGCCCGCAGCGCAGCGACCCTCTGCAAGGGCGGTAGTGGGCATGCGCAAGCCCCCGCCCTGATCCGCTTCCGCATGCCGCCAGCAACGCCGTGATCGACAGGCGTGTGGGATCCAGCAACAACTGGTCGAGTTCAGGAGAGGTCACCGGCGTCCGCCGTCCTGGCTGAGCTGCTTGAGTCGCTCGAACCGCCCCTTGGACGGGAACATCGCCGCCAGTCCCACGGCGATTCCCAGCAGCAAGTGCCAGCCGGGGACGTAGGACAAGATCGCGACACTTCCCACGGAGACCGCACCCACCACGCTCACCACGACGAGGAGTCCGATCCAGGGAGAGCGCTGCTCCGTCGACCCCGTCGGGATGATCCCCTGCGGCAGCAGCTCGGGGGGAAGACCGAGCAGGCCGCGCCCCTGCCGCGTGAATTGGCCCGCGAGGAACACAACCGTCAAGATGCCGAGAATCCCGTCCCACCACATCCACCACCGTTCCAGGTGGAGCAAGGGCAGAAGGTCGGGTGAGGAGAGGACCAGGTATAGGTAGAAGCCCCAGGCCATCGAGAACCATCGGGGTTGACGTTGCGCGTCTATCGCCTGGTCGCGGCGACGCTGGACTTCCTCCAGGGCGCGGGCCGCCTGCTCGGCGTCGGGTTCAAGGGGCACGGGCCATCTCTCGGTAGTCGTGGGGGCGAGTGGAAGTACTTGCCTGAGCGGAAGGTGCTCATATCGGCATGCGGAGCGTGACGAGGGCGGCGGTGAGATGGAGAGAGAAGCCGAGGGCACAGCGCCCTTCTCGATGCAGCGACGTAGCTTGCCGAAGCCGTTCATCCAGGAGGCTGGGTGCGCTCCTCACCCACCGATTCCGACACCCTGCGGGCGGGCACGCCCTGTCGGACGGTCTCACCAGTGAAGCCCGCCTCCGTCGGCAAGAGACGGGCCACGTCGCTGTCGTGGCCGCGATCGAGGTTGGCGTTCACCTGCTCGGGCAGGGCACCTGGCTGATGCCTGCACGACGTGGAAGGCAGGACCGAGCAACCGGGAGTCGTGCTGCTTGGCCGACCGAGACCATGCCCAGCGGCGTGTGCCGGCCGTTTGTGAGGCAAGCAGCGCTAGGCCCTGGTCGCCGAGGTCGACCGGCGAGCGTCCTGCCCGCGCGCACGGCGCTTTGGCAGCCGTCCAACGAAATCTCCGTGGGCCCTGGACCGGTCATGCGGTCGTATGCCTCCCGGACCAAGGCTTGGACCGCTCGGCTATGGCCTTCGCCTCGCTGATCGACGCGGCGTCGAGTGGTGCGGCCGGAGCAGCCGGGCCCCGTGGTCCGTTCGTACCCGGAGCCGTGGACCAAAGCGCGCCCTCTCGCGTCAGTCGGCTACGCCGCTGACGGCCAGGACCTTGTCGATCGACACCCGCACCAGGAGAATCCCGGGCACGCTGTTGCGGACGGCGTACTCTGCTGCACGGTCCTCCCCCACGTAGCGGGCAGCGATCCGGGTCGCCCAAGCGCGCACCTGCGGCAAATCCTCGCTCACCTGCGCCCGGCCGTCGATGACGACGAAGGAGAACGGCGGCTGATCATCGTCAACACACAGGGCGAGGCGCCCGTCGCGGATCAGGGTGCGGCCCTTGACAGTGTTCTTGCCGGTGTTGAACACGAGGTCGTCGCCGTCCAACAGGAACCAGACGGGGGCCACGTGTGGGCGCCCGTCGGCCCGGGTGGTGGCGATTTTCGCGGTCCGGGTGCCTTCGCTGACGAAGGAGCGCCATTCGGCATCGGTCATGGGTGCGGCCATGAGTCCTGGGTTTCCTCACGAGAGGGGTCGGTTGTGGTATGGCGTGTGGGTGTCGGAAGGCTTTGTCACCTGCCCGGGCCTGCCGGCTTCGCCTCACGTTCTGCCTGCCCGGCAGGTGACTGTTCGCTGATCCGGAGGACCGGCTGAGGCTGTGGCGATGCGCCTGACCCGACGACTCGTGGTTCAGGCCGCTGGTTGCACCGTGGATTTCATCGAGCACGGCACCCGGTGCGCGCACACATTGTCGCGCCACCCAGCACCCGATCAGCTCGTAGGCAGCCCAACAAGCAATGCCCACCGTTTGGTTCCGCCGGCCGAGCCGCGCCGATCGCGTTCCTCACTCATCCCGCGATGGACGGCTCGCACAGCAGGGTCCTCAAAGGGTTGACCGTCTCGGTCCGTCCCCGGTCGACCGGGCGCGTCCCAAGGCAGCGGCGGTGACTGCGACAAGTGCCGACGCCTCTCTCCCTACGAGCGGTGCAACACTCGAAGAACGCACACCGGGGTGTCGCCTACGGATCCCGGCTTGGCGGCAACCGCTGGGTCATGGAGCCCCCGTCTGCATGGCCGATTCCGCCGACTCCGCGTCCGTGAGCGGACGTCCACGGCCTGCTGGAACTGGCCTGCCGCGTGACCTGCCTCCGTCGGCTCCGAAGCTAATTCTCTTAGAACAGGCCGTTGCTGTGGGGCAGTTCAGCGGGGACCTCCTGGATGGCATCCCAGTGCTCGACGATCTTCCCGTCGGCGAGGCGGAACAGGTCGTAGTAGACGACCGGCACGCCGAACTCACCCTCGGCCTGCACCAGAGCGAAGTCACCCTCTGCGATGACCTTGTGGATCGTCTTGTAGACGACGTTCTTGCCCTGCTCGGCCCACTTGGCGGCGGCCACTCCGAAGCCGTCCAGACCGTCACCGGCCTCCGGGTTGTGCTGGAGGTAGGTCTCGGTGGAGGTGTAGTCGGTCACCAGCGAGTATTCGGCGCCCTTGAGGATCTTCTCCGCGTACTCCGCGACCAGCTTGCGGTTCGCCTCGGTGCTGCCCAGGTCGCCGACCCGGGCAGGGCCGTCGGTCTGGGAGCGGCCGCTGACGGTGTCCCTGACCACCGGCACCAGGGCGTCCCAGTGCTCGGCGAGCTTGCCGTTCTCCACGCGGTAGATGTCGAAGGCGACCAGTGGCTCGGGGCCGAAGCCGTGGTAGACCCCGTGCAGCGCAACCACGTCTCCGTCGGCGATGACCCGGGCGCCCTCGTAGCGGAAGTCCGCGGGCAGCGAGGAGATCAGTTCGCGCAGAGCCTCGGGGCCGTCGGCGGCCAGCGTGCTGTGCTGCTTGTACGTCGGCGAGACCCAGCGGTCCACCGCGGAGGGGTCCTTGTCGCCGAACAGCTCACCTACGGCCTTGAGAACCAGATCCTTGTTGTTCATGACACACATCCATTCTGCCGGGCCGGCAGACCCTGTGTCCGCCGACCGCGCATCTCCAGAGTTGTCGGACTTGACACGGCAGACGAGGTGAAACCCTGACCCGCTATGGGCGAAAGTGGACAGCAGTCGGGACGCGCCGCCACTGCTCGTCGCTGGGGATCCAGAGAAGCTTCATCAGTTTCCGCACCAGCCCACGCTGCTGCCCGCCGCCACCGAACCCCAGGTACTCGGCCAGCCCCCGGGCGTAGGCGTCAATCGTCGTCGGCGCCCGCCCCGAGTCCTCTCACGCCTGCAGCCATGCCACCGCCTGATCGTGCCGACGGAGTATCGGTCACTTCATCCTTGTCTCGATCATCTGGTGCCGCTGATCCCCAAAGCCCATGGGTCCCGTATGAAACCGCCCGCCTCGCGAGTGATTTCACGTAACTGCCAGCTGTTTCAGTCCGCTGTTTCAATCAGCGATTTCCTTCGCGGCGCGGATTCCCGACAGGTAGGCGCCGTGGACGGTTTGGTAGGAGGCGCGGTGCGTCGCCTCGCCGGCGAAGTGCACACGGTCGTCCACGCTGGCCGCGAGATGGTCACGCATGGCAGGTGTGGAGCCGATCTTGTTGTACGAGTACGAGCCTCGCGCGTACGGGTCGGACGCCCAGCGGGTGATCTGGTAGCCCAGAGGCGCGGGGATGCCACTGCCGAAGATGGCTTTCAGCGTCCCCATGGCGCTGTCGACGATCCGGGTGTCGCTCCAGCCTTCGATCGTGCGGCCGAAGTCGGCGGCGTTGAAGCCGAGCAGCACGGGCTGGCCGGTGGGACGGGTGATGTTGATCCACTGTTCCCACTGGCCGTACTCGTCCACATTCGGCACGTAAGTCATCCAGTCGGTGTCCGGCCAGAACACCTCGGGAAAGCGCAGGTAGCACTTGTTGAGCACGCCCATGCCGAGCTTGTCGATCGCGGTGCGCTTGGACGCGGGCAGGCCGGGGCCGAACGTGACCGCGCCGCTCTGCAGTACGCCCAGCGGCAGCGTCACCACCACATGCCCGGCGTGGAACGTGTCCGTGTCGGTGCCGACTGTCACGTCGCTGGAGTTCCAGTCGATGTGCTTGACGACCTGCCCGGTCCGGATGGACAGCCCGGAGGCGAGCAGATCGGTGATCTGGTGGTAGCCGCGCGGGAACAGCACGTCCTTGCCCTTGATGTCCGCGCCGCTGTCGAAGTACAGGGCCGACATCTGGTCCACGCTGCCCGAGTACTCGTGCTCGTAGTCGTTCAGCCCGAACGAGATCAGGGCCTTGTCGTCCTCCGACAGTGAGGACCAGCCCAGCGCACGCTCCACCACGCCGCGCACCGACGCGTCCTTGTCCGCGTCGTCCTGGTACGAGGCCAGAGCGTCCCCCATTTTGCTCTGCCAGCCCGCGATCGCCTTCGCCCGGGCACCGTCGGCGAGGTAGTCGGTGGAGCTGTCGGGGTTGGTCACGACCGTCCGCGCTTTGGCCTTCTCGGCCAGTGCGGCGATGGGATTGTCGTTGATGCCGTGGATCCATGAGGCCCCGAGGTCGAGCGGCACACCGGCCCACTTCTCGCTGGTCCAGATGCGGCCGCCGATTCGGTCGCGCGCTTCGAGGACCACCACGTCCTCCCCCTGGCCGGCCAGGTGGCGGGCTGCGGCAAGACCGCTGATCCCGGCACCGATGACGATCACCCCTTCACTGCTGGTTGTACCGGTCGCGCTGGCTTTGCAGGCGGTCAGGGAGGTGAGAGCGGCGAGGCCGGGCAGGCCCAGGCTTGCACTCTGCAGGAAACGCCGGCGGTGCATCGTCATGAATGACAACCGATCTGCGATCTGACACGGGCTCTTGCAGGAATGCCGATGAACGCTCCGTTGCGTTCGGCGGTCTGCCCGTTGGCGAAGAAGCCGCGCAGGCTCCAGTGAGGTCCCCGATCCAGCCGGGGACCGCCTCAGTACAATGAGGCTGATACTGCAGAGCATGCAATTGAAACATCAGTGTGTCAATAGAGGCATTGGGGATTGGTTCGACGATGCGTACCGACGCGGCAGAGGTGCTGGACTCGGCAATCCCGGTCCTCGCCAAGGACCGGGCGGCGTCCATGCAGGTCATCGCTGCACGCGCGGGCATCAGCCGGGCGACCCTGGTCCGCCATTTCCCCACCCGTAAGCTCCTGGTGCAGGCGATGGCCGAGAAGATCCTGGACGACTGCGACCGGGTCCTGGCCCAGGCCGAGGGCGACGCCGCGCCCATGGAGCAGGTGCTGGCCGCGCTGGTTGCCGCGTACACGCCTTTTGCCCAACTGTGGAACCTGGTCTACGTCGACCCCGACGTCTCGGGTCTGCCCGAGGCCAGCACGCGGGCCAAGGCGATCTTCATCCGGACCGTCAAGCTCATGGAACGCGGCCAGAAATCGGGGCTGCTGCGGGGCGACATGCCGGCCACCTGGCTGGCCTCGACGTTCTGCGGCCTGGCCGAGACCGCATGGGAGCTGACACTCGAAGGCCACATGGGCGCCCGTCAGGCCCCGGACTTCATCAACGCGATCCTGCTGCACGGCGCGTCTGCCTGACTGCCGTCCGGAATCGCCTGGCCCAGGCCCTGGCCGACTGGTCACGTGAGCTCGGCAGTGCTCCCGGCGGCCGATTCGGCGGCAGTGACGTGGCCGATCGGGGCCTGGGCAAGCGGTTCCCGGGAGCGGTGCAGGAACGCCTGCCCGAGCAGCCGACCCGCCGCGGGAAGGCACTGCCCGGTGCGAAATACTCTCCCGATGAGTTCACGCACTTCCCCGATCAGCCAGCCGATCACGATACGGAGGGCAGTCGCGCGGGATGCCAAACGGCTCACGCGGCTCGTGCGTGGCTCAGGCGCCTACGAGGGTAAGTACGCAGCCGCAGTGGCGGGCTACCGGGTCGGTCCTGATTACATCGAGGCCCACCGCGCCTTCGTGGCCGTCGGCGCCGACGAGCACGGAGGCCGGGTCCTCGGGTTCTACTCGCTCGTCCTCGTTCCACCGGAGCTCGACCTGCTGTTCGTCGCCGACGAAGCGCAAGGACGTGGTATTGGACGGCTGCTCGTCGCGCACATGCAGTCCGAGGCCCGTGCCGCCGGCATCGACCGTGTCAAGGTCGTGTCGCACCTTCCCGCCGAGGACTTCTACCACCGCGTCGGTGCGGTGCGGACCGGGACCGCGCTCGCGAACCCGCCCGCCGTGCCGTGGGACCGTCCTGAATTCGAGTTTCGCATTCCTTCGGAGTGACGCGGTGTGCCGGTTCGCAGGGCACCGGCTTCGCCTGCAAGGGGCAGACGATCTGGCGCACTCCTGCCTGTGGCGCCGAGCTCTCGCCGGGCAGGGGGCGACTCAGGTTGAGAGATCCGCGACGCGTACTCATCGTCGACGGCGGCGCCCTGGGCCGGGACCGGCGCGCACTCCTACTCGGGCAATAGGTGACCCGTGGAGGTCGCCGGTGGGAACGGCGCTTGCGGAGACAACGATCGTGGTAACGAAGCGCACCGACTTCTGATCGGGTGTCTGGCAAGGAACCCGGGCTGCCAGTGCGACGGGCAACAGTAGCTCGACTTGTTGTGCACCTTGCAGGTGCTCCAGCCGCTGCGGTCGGCCGGCGATGGGACGTCCGCGGCGTCGGCGCTGGTTGTGTGTCCGGAACCCGGTTAACCTTGAGTTGTCTTTGCGGAGGTTGGCGGACACGAATCGGGATAATGCCAACCGCCAGGTTCGGTTGAGCTTCTTCGGCCAGTGATTCGCTTCGGTGGGACTGTATCGGTGAGGTCCGGCCGCGCCAAACGATCCGTGGAAGGTTGAGAAGTGCCCACCTTCAGGTGGACGGTCAGGGGCTCGGGTTCGGGCCGGCTCGCGGGGTGTCGCGCGGGTTCGGGGAGCGGGTTGGCTCCCAGACGGCTCCCAGGAAACGGTGAGGTCCTTGCCATCCACCACTGGCATCCGCCCCAGCCAGGCCCTGGTGACGTGTGAGGATGTGGTCATGGCTGCTGTGACGCGTGCCCAGTCGTTCGATGGGGTCGCCGCGCAGTACGCGGCGAGTCGACCGTCTTACCCATCCGCCGTGCTGGACGAGATTGAGGCATTCCTCGGGCGCTCCCTGGGGGACGCTCGGGTGGCGGATGTCGGCGCAGGTAGCGGCATCGCCACCGTCCTGTTGCGCGAGCGAGGCGCCGACGTGCTCGCCGTTGAGCCGGGTGCAGGCATGGCGGCACAGTGCCGTACTGACCACCCCGATCTCCCCATCGTGCGTGGCGACGGCAACGCCCTTCCCCTGCGTGACGGTTGTCTCGACGTGATCACGTATGCGCAGGCGTGGCAGTGGACCGACACCGCCCGCTCCGTCCCCGAGGCGCTGCGCGTGCTCCGGGGAGGGGGTGTGCTCGCGGTGTGGTGGAACACCACGGCCTTCGATGTGCCGTGGATCGCAGCACAGCACGAGCGCATCGCGCGCTTCTGTGGCGTGCGGGCGCGCGCCCGAACCCGTCCTGGCGACGAGGAGGCCATCGGACTTGCCGGTTTCGCGGGTCTGCGGGCCGCACGCCGTCAGCTGTGCTGGAGCCGGACCGTGCCGTTGGACATCCATCTCGCCAACATCGGCAGTCGGTCGGCGCTTCTCGTGCTGGGGGAGGATCGCGTCCGTGGCTTCCTGGCGGAGGAGCGGGTACGGCTGCGCGAAATGTTTCCCGATGACGTGGTGGAGGAACGTTACGCGGTCGACCTCCTCATGGCGGCGGCGCCTCAGCGCAGGGCGTCGAGTGCGGCGCTGATGTCGGCCGGTTCGGCCCGCTTGGTGTAGTCGGTGTCGGCGAACGCCCAGCGGATGGGGCCGCCTGGGTCGATGACGTACGTCGCCGGGAGCGGGAGCGTCGCGGGTGGACGCCGTTGACGCGCTGGAGGTTGAAGCCGAGCTTGTCGTAGATGGCGGCGAGGCCGTCGGGCAGGTCGAAGGCGAGGCCGTACGCCTTGGCGGTGTCGGAGCCGACGTCGCTGAGGACGGTGAAGTCCAGGGCGTGCTTCTCGGTCAGGGAGAGCGACCTTCCGCAGGTGGCTGTTATGGGTGTGTGCCTCCAGCCGGTTGGGGGGCCGCTTCGGCGGCGCGGATGGCGCGGGCTGCGTTGATGAGGCCGATGTGGCTGAAGGCTTGAGGGAAGTTCCCGAGGGCTTCGCCGGTGCGGGTGTCCACTTCTTCGGGGAGGAGGCCGATGTCGTTGGCGTGGCTGAGTGCCCTTTCGAAGACCTGGCGGGCGCGTGTGATCTGGCTGGTCTCGGCGAGGGCTTGGGCGAGCCAGAAGGTGCACAGCAGGAAGGTGCCCTCGTCGTTGTCGATGTCGTCCTGGAGATAGCGCCTTACCAGGCCGCGAGAATCGGTCAGCTGTCGTGCGATCGTCTCGACGGTGGAGCGCACGCGGGGGTCCGTGCCCGGGAGGAAACCGACGAGGGGCAGCATCAGCGCGGAGGCGTCAAGTTGCCGGCTGCCGAATGTCTGGGTGAATGCCCTGGCCTGGCGGTTGAATCCCTGGTTCTCGATGGCCTCGCGGATCTGTTCGCGAATGTGCTGCCAGTCGGTGACGCGGTCTTGGGCGTTCAGGGCGGGCGCCAGATCGATAGCGCGGTCCAGTGCGACCCAGCACATGAGTTTGGAGTGCAGGAAGTGGCGGGCTGGTCCGCGTCCCTCCCAGATGCCCTGGTCGGGCTCGGTCCAGCGGTGTGCGGCTGCTTCAGCGCACTGACGCAGGAAGGAACGGATGGGCGGGTCGAGCGGCACGTCGGGCGGCAGTGTCTGGTGGGCCGCGTCCAGGAGTTCGCCGTAGACGTCGAGCTGGCATTGGCGCCATGCGCCGTTGCCGACGCGCACCGGGGCGCTGCCGCGCCAGCCGGACAGGTGCGGCAGCACGCGTTCGCTCAGGTCGTGCTCTCCGCCGATGCCGTACATGACCTGGAGGTCGACGCCTCGTTCCAGCTGTGTGGCGGCGGCTTGGGCGAGGAAGGTGAAGAAGTCGCCTTTCTCCTGCTTGCAGGCGGCGGTGGCCAGGGCCTGGAGGGTGAGGCTGGCGTCACGTACCCAGGTGTAGCGGTAGTCCCAGTTGCGGATGCCGCCGATCCGCTCGGGCAGCGAGGTGGTCGGCGCCGCGACGATGGCTCCGCTCGGGACGTAGGTCAGCGCGCGCAGCACGCGGCCGCTGTGGCGGACCTGTTCCTGCCAGGGGCCTGTGTAGGCGTCGTGGAGCGCGGACCAGGAACGCCAGCCCGCAGCGGTGTCGTCCAGCCGGGAGCGGACGCGGCGGCCGGGCCACGGCTTGGGGCCCTGTTCCCATGCCGGCGTCGCGGTCAGCGCGAGGTCGAGGCGGTCCCCGGCCTTCAGCGCGATCTCGCCGCGGGCAGTGGAACCCGACACCTGCAGGGTGAGGCTGGTGGACAGCATCAGGACGTGAGCGCCGCCGCGCGCCTCCAGACCGCCGTGGACCGGCGCCATGACGGGCTGGACCAGCCCGAACTCCGGACGCGGGGCGTAGTCGACGGCGACGTCAAGTTGTCCGTGTGTGCAGGTGATCTGGCGCAGCAGCACTCCTGGGGAGGACTTTCCCATGGCGTGGCCGCGCTCGCGCTTGCCCAGGGCGAACGCGTCGAGCAGCACCGCCGTCCCGGTCGGCGTACAGAAGGTCGTTTCCAGGACGAGGGTCTGCGGCAGGTAGCGGCGGCTCACCTCGGCCGCCTCGACTGGGCGGATCGACCAGTGACCCGCGTCCTGGTCCAGCAGCCGTGCGAAGACCGCCGGGCCGTCGAAACGCGGGAGGCACAGCCAGTCCACGGACCCTGCGATACTGACCAGCGCCGCTGACCGGCAGTCCGAGAGCACTGCATAGTCGCCGATGGGCCGTTTACTCACGTAGCGCTTCCCTTCAGCGGCTGAGCCTCGCCTGCGCAGGGGCATCGACTCCGCCGGCGGCACTGGTGGTGGTCCGCACGTCATGATGTCGTCTCGGGCCTGTCCGCCGGCACGTGACACGAGCGAGCATGGGGCCGCGGGTCGCCGGCGAGCGGTGGCTGCGCTGCTGGCCCACCGGCCGCAAGGCCACTCCAAGGGTTCGACATGTTGAGGCGTGTCTTCGGCGGGTCATGTGCGGCTTCGCACGGTTCGCACTCCCCGCCCCGGAGCCGACGGTGTGACGGCAAAAGCCCCAGAGCAGGGGGCGGTGAGCCCAGCCACCCGCCCGGGGCAAACGAGGCCACACCAGTCAACGTCAGGTGCCTGCCCTCCAGCCGCCCACCACGCCGGTCCCCCTATGACCGCCACGACCAGGACGGCGGCAGTCATGTCAGCCACGCTGAGGTCATGGACGATGCTCCTTATGGGGAGCTCTTCCGCAAAGCTGCCGCAGGTCCGGAGCGACCACCCCGACGGTCACGATCGCGGCTGCGGGGACCATGACCATGCAGCGCCGCCACGACGGCCACTGCTGTCGCAGCGGCATCGGTCTGAGCCGCACCTCCTGTGACAGCCCGACCGCCGGAATACGGCGGCCACCACCTTGCTGCCAGGGCGGCGCTGGACGTCGTGCGCACTGAGAGGCCAGGCGGTCGAAGTACACCGGGGCCCGAGTTGACCTCCTGGCACGTGGGTTTCGGCCAGGATGTGTGGGAGTAGGCCGACATGGTGTTCCGGGGTGCGACGGCTACTGGGTTCAGCTGTCTACGAAGGTGCGGGGAGTGCGTGTGAGTACCGCCGGTTCAGCGGGAGCAAGCCCCTGGGAGCCCTGGAACAGCGGCCTCTACGCGCGAGCAGTCGACGCGCGGGAGGTCGATCTGTCACTGCGCGACGGGGAGGGCTGGTGTATGCCTCTGGACGTCGGCAGGTGGTCCCGGAGTGCGGACGCTGGGGACCAGTCGGTTGTGGAGCGGTGTGTGGGCCAGGTGCTGGACATCGGCTGCGGGGCCGCGGATCGTCGAAGCGCTGACTCTGAGTGGGCATCAAGCGCTCGGGATCGACGTGTGTCCCTCGGCCGTGGTCGCAACGGCCTGCCGGGGCTGCGCCGCGCGCAGAGGGTTCGTGTTCGATCCGCTGCCGGAGGAGGGCAGGTGGGACACGGCGCTGCTCATGGACGGGAACATCGGCATCGGTGGCGAGCCGCGCCTGCTCCTGCGACGCAGTCGGGATCTCGTCCATGATCAGGGGTTGCTGATTGTGGAAACCGCCCGCGCTGACGTGGACGAACGCCGACGCGTCCGCATCCATGTCGGGCAGCGGGCTGCCAGCCCCGTCTTTTCCTGGGCCGTCGTCGGCGCCCACGCCCTGATTCGATATGCCCAGTTGTCGGGCTGGACGGCCACCGAGGAGTGGACCACCAATTCGGCGGAGCGTCACTTCGTCGCCTTGCGCGCTCGTGCCTGAGCCCGTCTCTCCTCGCGTCGCGGCCTCAGACGCAACCAGGTTCGCACGATCACGGCGATGGCGAGGCGAGGAACAGGGAGGCCGCGATGGGCAGCCAGCGGTCCAGGAATCCGTCCGCCGACAGGCTGGCGTCAGCGGTGTACCGGCCGCCCTGGCGTAGGATCAGCGGCCACCACACCAGGAGCAAGACCCCCGCGACGGACTGCGCCAGAACCCCGGACGACTCGGCCCCGGCGGCGGCCCCGCGGGCCGGAGCCTGCTCGCGGCGACACGTAGCCGGTCTATCAGCCCCACGCGCGGTGGGGCGTCGGGGCAACGCCGGGCGGGGGTTCGCCGTTCGGACGGTCCGCCTGCCGCCGCTCGCCTCCACGCGAGACACCTCCAGCACGCAAACGCGACTGAACGGGTACAAGTGCTGGGGAGAGCATGCCGCACCCGAGGCACTTGGACCACGCCCGCGACACGCGGTAGCTATGCGGGCTCGGGCGCGGGCCGCCGCGTCGACGAAGTTCCGGGCGTACGGCGTCAGGTCGTCGGCCCGAGTCTGTGCGACCTCGGTGACCTGGGCGCCGAAGATGGTGGAGAAGTGGCCGGCGACGGCCGTTGGCGGATCGGCTTTCGTCCAGGGGAGTTCGATCTCCTCGACGCGCGCGCCCGCGTCTGCGAGGGCCGCCGTGGTGGGACGAAGGTTCGCCTCGACCTCGGGGTGAACGTCGTACTCGCCGAGGCGTAAGCACAGCGCGATCCGCATCCCCGCCACGTCGTCGTACGCCCGTGGGGAGGGTCAGCTCGGGGTGGATGGTGGTGTGGTAGCGCGGGTCGGGGCCGCAGAGGGCGTTCCGGAGGGCGATGACGTCGTCGACGGTGCGGGCCGTGGGGCGCTTCGAAGTCGACGGTGCTGGTGAACGCGGCCGGGATGCGGGTCAAGCCACCGATGCCGGATGCCGGTGCCAGCAGGGTTGTACCGGCGGCGAGTGCGGCACCGGCGCCGCCGGACGAACCGCCCGGAGTGAACTCGGTGTTCCACGGGTTG
This sequence comes from Streptomyces sp. NPDC020362, assembly GCF_040642095.1. Classification (NCBI taxonomy): domain Bacteria; kingdom Bacillati; phylum Actinomycetota; class Actinomycetes; order Kitasatosporales; family Streptomycetaceae; genus Streptomyces; species Streptomyces sp. NPDC020362. The sequence goes on along the minus strand of NZ_JBFAET010000041.1, from coordinate 34,373 downwards.
CGGGTGACGCCCCACAGGCGGGTGTGGTGTACGTCGCGATGGAGAACGCGGGGGCGTGGTGCGGGCAGGGATGATGCCGCTCGCGCCTTCTCGGGCGCGAGGCCCCCGGTGGAGTGATCTTCGATAGCCCCCGTCAGGGGGTTGGCGTTGCGAGCTCGCGTCTCTAACGTATGAGCGGAATATGAGCCCCGCTCACATTTAAGGATCCATGCGATGACCATGGTTCAACCTCAGCACCGCAGACTCAGATCCCTCACGGTGGCGTCATTGCTCCTCGCCGTGATGGCCCTGGTGCTCGGTCCGATGCCAAGCTCCGCGGCGGAGTCCAACTGGTGGGATCCGTCCGCGCGGCCCGCGCCCGATTCGCAGATCAACGTCACTGGTGAGCCCTTCAAGGGCACCGACGCCCACGGGCGCGTCAGGGGCTTCGTCGACGCCCACGACCACATCATGTCCAACGAGGGATTCGGCGGCCGGCTGATCTGCGGCAAGCCGTTCTCGGAGCAGGGCGTCGCCGACGCGCTCAAGGACTGCCCCGAGCACTACCCCGACGGCTCGCTCGCCATCTTCGACTTCGTCACCAAGGGCGGCGACGGCAGGCACGACCCGGTCGGCTGGCCCACGTTCAAGGACTGGCCCGCCCACGACTCGCTGACCCACCAGCAGAACTACTACGCCTGGATCGAGCGGGCATGGCGCGGTGGCCAGCGGGTGCTGGTCAACGACCTGGTCACCAACGGCGTGATCTGCTCGGTCTACTTCTTCAAGGACCGCAGCTGCGACGAGATGACCGCCATTCGTCTCGAGGCGCAGAAGTCGTACGACATGCAGGCCTTCATCGACAAGATGTACGGCGGCCCGGGCAAGGGCTGGTTCCGGATCGTCACCGACAGCGCGCAGGCCCGAGAGGTCATCGAGCAGGGCAAGTTGGCCGTCGTCCTGGGCGTCGAGACCTCGGAGCCGTTCGGCTGCAAGCAGATCCTGGATATCGCGCAGTGCAGCAGGGCGGACATCGACAGCGGCCTGGACGAGCTGTACAAACTGGGCGTGCGCAGCATGTTCCTGTGCCACAAGTTCGACAACGCTCTGTGCGGGGTGCGCTTCGACTCAGGCGCCCTCGGTACGGCCATCAACGTGGGCCAGTTCCTGTCGACCGGCACGTTCTGGAAGACGGAGACCTGCCGCGGCCCGCAGCACGACAACCCCATCGGCAACGCGGCGGCACCGGAGGCGGAGAAGCAGCTCCCGAAGGGCGTGGCCGTCCCCTCGTACGCCTCGGGTGCGCAGTGCAACACGCGCGGGCTGACCGACCTGGGTGCGTACGCGGTGCGCGGCATGATGAAACGCCACATGATGCTGGAGATAGACCACATGAGCGTCAAGGCCGCGGATCAGGCCTTCGACATCCTCGAGTCCGAGTCGTACCCGGGCGTCATCTCCTCGCACAGCTGGATGGACCTGGGCTGGACCGAACGGCTCTACAAGCTCGGCGGGTTCGCCGCCCAGTACATGAGCGGCTCCGAGGCGTTCAGTGCGGAGGCCAAACGCACGGACGCGCTGCGCGAGAAGTACAAGGTCGGCTACGGCTACGGCACCGACATGAACGGCGTCGGCGGCTGGCCGGCCCCACGGGGCGGGGACACCCCGAACCCGGTGAAGTACCCCTTCCGCAGCACGGACGGCGGCTCGGTGATCGACAAGCAGACCACCGGCGAACGCACGTGGGACTTCAACACCGACGGCGCGGCGCACTACGGCATGGTCCCGGACTGGATCGAGGACATCCGGATCGTCGGCGGCCAGGGGGTCGTGGACGACCTCTTCTCGGGCGCCGAGTCCTACCTCCACACCTGGGGGAACACCGAGAAGTACAAGGCCGGGGAGAACCTCGCCTCGGGCGCGGCCGCCACGGCGTCCTCATCGGAATGGTGGAACCCGTTCGTCAGCTTCAAACCCGGCAAGGCGGTGGACGGCGACACGGGCACCCGCTGGGCCAGCGAGTGGAACAACGACCAGTGGCTGCGCATCGATCTCGGATCCGCGAAGCCGGTCAAGCGCGTCACCCTCGACTGGGAGAGGGCGTACGCGAAGTCCTACCGCGTCGAGCTGTCGGAAGACGGCACGAACTGGAAGACGGTGTGGTCCACAGCCTCCGGTGACGGAGGCCTGGACACAGCGCGTTTCGCCGGAACTCAGGCGCGCTACGTACGGATCAAGGGGCTGGAGCGCGGCACCCAGTGGGGCTACTCACTGCGCGAGGTCGGCGTCTACGCCGACTGAGGCACCGGTGAGGAGGTGTCCAGGGCCACGGCCGGCCGGATCGGCTCTCCTGATCCGGCCGGCCCCGGCTGACCTGTCCGGCGCACTCGCGTCCCTGACGTATCAGCAGAACATGAGCCCAGCCCTCCTATGTCCTTGCCGCGGTCCGCCGAGGCGGGGAGAACCTCGGTGACCAGGGCGGTGTCGACGGCCAGGTCCCCGATCGCTGCGGTCGTGCTCGGCAGTCCGGGGGGCTACAGCTCGCTAGTTTCTCTGCTCCGCGGCCATGTCCGGGCTGGGCGCGGCATTGGTCTGGAAGGTCAAGAGCGTCCGTTGGAGCTCAGCCGGGCGCTGGACCACGAACTGGTTGCCAGTCACCGGAGCCGGTCGTTCAGATAGCCGTTGAGGACTCGTTTGCACTCGGCGATCAGCTGGGGGTCGCCCTGCGGATCGGCACGGAAGGCCAGTTTCAGCACGCTGTCCGCGCACTCCAGGGCCACCCGCACAGCGATCTCAAGTTCGGCGTTGTCCTGGACACCGGTCAGGGAGGCGGTCAGCGAGCGCAGCCGTCCGGCGACCGCGGTGTTGTTGTCCAGGGCCGGCTCCAGGATGTGGTCCTGTCCCGCCACGCCGAAGTCGACCACGCCGAAACCGGTGATCGTCCGGCGCATGGCGACGAACTCGTCGACGGTCACATCCACGATGCCCGAGATGCCGTCGGGCGCCTCGCGCTCCAGTCGGTCCGAGACCCGCTTCAGGAAGGACTCCAGATTGCGGGCGGCGAGCGCGCCGATCAGCCCCTCCCTGTCGGAGAAGAACTGGTAGAGGGTGCCGATGGGCACCTCGGCTCTGCGTGCCACCTCCTTGGTGGTCAGCGCGGCATAGCCGACCTCGTCCAGGAGTTCGGCGCAGGCGTCCAGCAGCCGTTCGAAGCGTTCGGCGCTGCGCTTCTGGACTGGCAGCCGGCGCAGCGTCCCTGCGGTGCGGTCTTGATTCACGCTTCCATCATCCCATCGGGCGGGCCAACGTGAGCACTACTCATGTTTTAGGGGGGTGTGCGTGACACTGGACCATCTGCCCGCGGACTTCATCTGGGGCGCCTCGACGGCGTCGTACCAGATCGAGGGCGCCACCAGGGAGGACGGTCGCGGACCGCGAGCGTGCGGTGGGCGGCGAAGATGGCCTGACCGTGCACCCCCGGCACCCCGGTGCCGACCATGATGCGCGCCCCCGGGGCACTGGCGCTGGAGCTCGACGAGCGCAAAGCGGTGCGGAACGCGGGGCGGTCAGGCGCCGGCAGCAGCCGGCCCATCGTGAGCATGGTGGCGGTGACGGCCTATCGGTAGGGTCGGGGTTGTCTTAGCGGAGGTTGGCGGATACGAACAGGGACAACGCCAACCGTCAGGTGCGGCTGAGCTTCCTCGGCTGATGCATGTGCCGGAACTGTAGCGTCGAGTTCCAGCCGCTCCCAATGCCCCTTGGCTCCTGCGGGAGCAGCCCGTGACCGTCTTGTTCCCTGGTGCGGTCGAGCGGCGGGATTTGAGCCCGCGACCTCTTGGTCCCGAATGAGGTTCGGCCGCTGGGCGTGCCAGGGCGGATGGCGCTTGCGCCGGTCATGGATGGGCTCCGGGTGGTCTCGCCTGACCTGGAAGGGGTTTGGGAGCGGGTCGGCTCCCGGATGGCTCCCAACGGATGGAGCCTCAGTCCCGTGCTGGTAGGGGGGATCGACGCGGATCGTGCCGGGGCGGCGATCGCTATGACGACGGCAGTCGCCGAAGATGTAAGGGTGAACGCGCCGGGTGTGGCGGCCCGGGCTGTGAAGCCGGGAGTGGATGGTGTGTCGAGGCGGCGGGCCAGCGCCACTTGATCTCTCTGCTGTGCGTACGCACGGCTGCCCTCCGGTAGCTCCGGAATGCCGCGCAACGTCGTTGCGGGGCGCTGCCTCACCGTCAGCACATTGCCTGTGCATGCCTTCAATATGACCTTCCCTTGACTCGCCTCCTCTAGGGTCAGAAGCCGCAGTTGCGAACCAGGGGGAGGCGGCGGCGATGGGCGACGGCAAGGTCCCCGGCAAGGTGCTGGACATCAAGACCGCCGACATCAAGGCGGCGGCACCGGCCTTCCACCAGGGAGCCATCGATCTGAGCAAGGCGTTGACCACCCTCATCAAGTCCCTGGACGGCCTGGGTGAGCCCTGGGGTCACGACGAGCAGGGCGACAAGTTCGGCAACGCCTACAAGCCGCAGCAGAAGAAGATCGAGAGCGCGGCGGGCATCCTGGTGCTCGGGCTGACGAGCATTCACGAGGCCATGGTCGACATGTCCGACGGAACCGTGGACAACGACCAGCTCATCGCCGGCATGTTCACCAAAGTGAAGACCGACAAGCAGAGCGACGGTGCCGGTGAGCGTTGAGGACAAGGCCCGCCACATCCTTCTCAAGCTGGGCCTGTGGTGGCCCGAGGCCGACTCCGGCCAGCTTCGGGAGGCCGCGAAGGCCTGGCGTACGTTCGCCGGGTCCGTCGACGATGTCCGCTCTCCCGTGCACCGCAGCGCGTCGTCGATCATCCACAACAACACCGGTGAGTCGATCGAGGCGTTCGACAAGTTCTGGGGCCGCTACGCCAAGGACCAGGACGGCGGCTGGCTCAGTGACCTCGCGAAGTCATCGCGGGAGATGGCCAACGCGCTGGAGAAGTTCGCCGACGCCATCGACGACGCGATCAACAAGCTCTGGACGCAGATCGGCATCGACGCGGCCGTGATCGCGGGCGGTGTGGCGCTGGCCTTCTTCACGGCGGGCCTGGCCTCCGGGGCGGCCGTCGCGGCGGCGGACGCCGTCATCGAGTTCGGTGCCACGATGGGCGTCGCGGTCACCACGACGGTGGCCGAGATCGCTGCCGGCACCCTCGTCGCCGCCGCGTTCGGCGGGGTCGAGTCGGTCGCCGTCGACCTCGCCATCGCCCAGCCGCTGAAGATGGCGACCGGTCTGCAGCACGGCTTCAGCCTCGACGAGGTCAACCAGGCCGCCAAGGACGGCATGATCTTCGGCGGCGCGCTGGGCGCGGGCAGCGGTGTGCTGAAGGCGGGCGTGGAAGGGCTCGGCGACACCCCGCTGCTGCTGCGCCCGCCCTCACTCCGCCCCGACCTGGTCGATCTGGGCCCGGCGGCCCGCAACGCCGAGCGCACCCCGTGCGTGGGCGAGCCGATCGACGTGGCGACCGGCGCGATGCTGATGACCCAGACGGACCTGGCTCTTCCCGGAAGCCTGCCACTGGAGTTCACCCGCACCCACCTCTCCTCGTACCGGGGCGGCGTCCGCTTCGGCCCGACCTGGACATCGACCCTGGACGAGTGCCTCCAGATCGACGGCGAGGGCGTCGTCTTCGCCGCGGCCGACGGCATGCGCCTGGTGTACCCGGTGCCGGAACCGGGCGTTCCGACCATGCCGCTCAAGGGCGCCCGCTGGCCCCTGGAGTGGGACGGCACAGCGGACGGCGCGATGACGGTCACCGACCCCGTGACGGGTGCGGTCCGCACCTTCGGCGCACCGGTACCCTCCCCCACCTTCGGCGTCTTCCACCTGGCGCTGGACTCCTGGAACGACCGCAACGGCAACCGCATCGACGTCGAACGCGACGATGAGGGCATCCCGTTCGGCATCCGCCATTCGGGCGGCTACTACGTCGCCGTGGACACCCAGGGCCCCCGCATCACGGCCCTGCGCCTGCTGGACGAGCCGCCGTCCCGCTACCACCCGGGCACGGCACCCGACGAGGGCACGGTCGTGATGCGCTACGGCTACGACGCCTCCGGCAACCTCACGGAGGTCGTCAACTCCAGCGGCGAGCCCCTGCGCTTCACCTACGACGCCGAGGGCCGCGTCACCCGCTGGACCGACCGCAACGGCACCTGGTTCGGCTACGTCTACGACGAGCGCGGCCGGGTGGCCCGCACCGAGGGTGTCGACGGCATCCTCTCCGGCACCCTGGCCTACGACGACACGGCCCGCACGACGACGTACACGGACTCGCAGGGCCACGTCTCGGTCCACCGGTACAACGCCGAAGGGCTGGTGGTGGAGGAGACGGACCCCCTCGGGCACATCACCCGTACGGAGTGGGCCGAGTACGGCGACCAGCCGCTGTCGGTCACCGACGCCCTCGGCCACACCACCCGGTACTCCTACGACGTCTCCGGCCTCGTCACCGAACTCACTCTGCCCGACGGCTCGGTGGCCCGGGCGGTCTACAACGCGCTCGGCCTGCCGACCCGGTTCGTCGAGCCGGGCGGCGCGGTCTGGCGGCACACGTACGACGAGCGGGGCAATCTGCTGGCGACGGTCGACCCGCTCGGTGCCGAGACCCGGTACGTGTACAACGATGCGGGCCATCCGACGGAGATCACCGACGCCCTCGGCCACACCCGTACGGTCGCCTACGACGGCGCCGGTCTCCCCCTCGCCCTCACCGACGAACTGGGCCGCACGACGACCGTCCGCCGGGACTCCTTCGGCCGGGTGATCGAGGTGACGGACCCGCTGATGCATCGAACCCGCCTGGGCTGGACGACGGAGGGCAGGCCCTCCTGGCGCGAACAGCCCGACGGCACGCGCGAGTCGTGGACCTGGGACGCCGAGGGCAACCTGCTCGCCCACACCGACCCCGCCGGGAACACCACCCGCCACACGGTGGGCCATTTCGGTGTGCCGGCCACCCGTACGGAGGCGGACGGAGCGCAGTACGAGTTCGTCTACGACACCGAGCTGCGTCTGACGTCCGTCGCCAACCCGCAGGGCCTGACCTGGTCGTACAGCTACGACGAAGCGGGCCGGCCGACCGCGGAGACGGACTTCAACGGCCGTACCCTCACCTACACGCACGGCGCCGACGGGCAGCTGGCCGCCCGCACCAACGGCGCCGGGGAGACGCTGCGCTACGCCAGGGACCCGCTCGGCCGGGTCGTGGAGCAGCACTCGGACGCCGGTGATGTCACGACGTTCGCCTACGGCCCCGACGGCGGGCTGTGCCGTGCGGCCAACGCGGACGCCGAGATCGCCCTGGAGCGTGACCTGCTCGGCCGGGTGCTGTCGGAGACCGTGAACGGCCGGACGACCACACATGTCCACGACGCCGTCGGGCGCCGTGTCCGAAGGTCGACACCTTCCGGGCTGGTCTCGGAGTGGACGTACGACCCGGCGGGACAGCCGCTCGCCCTGCGGTCGTCCGCGGGTTCGCTGGACTTCGGCCATGACGCCGCGGGCCGCGAGACACTGCGCGCCCTCGGTACGGAGGCCACCCTGGCCCAGACATGGAACGCGACGGGGCTGCTGACCGCGCAGACCCTGACCGCCGCCGCCTCGGACCGCCTCCTCCAGCACCGGACGTACGCCCACCGGGCGGACGGCAACCTCACCGAGATCCGGGAGCTGACGTCGGGCACCCGCCGGTTCGACCTGGACGGCATGGGCCGCGTCACCGCGATGCGTGCCCACGGCTGGAGCGAGACCTATGCCTACGACCCGGCGGGCAACGTCGTCCGGGCCACGACACCCGCCCATGAGGCAGCCGGTGAGCGCCGGTTCGAGGGCACGCTCGTCCGCTCGGCCGGCCGCACCTCGTACGAGCACGACGCCGAGGGCCGCCTCGTGCGCCGGACCCGCAAGCTGCTGAACGGCCAGACCCGCACCTGGACCTACGCCTGGAACGCCGAGGACCGCCTCACGGAGGCGACCGCCCCGGACGGCGGCCGCTGGCGGTACGCGTACGACCCGCTCGGCCGGCGCGTCTCCAAGCACCGCGTGACCGATGACGGCTCCGCGGCCGACCGTACGGACTTCGTATGGGACGACCTCTGTCTGGCCGAGCAGACCGCGCCGGACGGCTGGGTCACCACCTGGGACCACGCGCCGAACGGTCCCCGCCCGGTCGCCCAGACGGACCACAGGCCGGCGGCGCCGGCCGCCAACGCGTCGTTCCTGGCGCAGCTGGCGCTGGAGTCGGATCCCGGTCTCGACGCCCGGTTCCACGCCGTCGTCACCGACTCGATCGGCACGCCCACGGAACTGGTCACCTCGACCGGGGAGCTGGTCTGGCAGCGTCGTACCGGCCTGTGGGGCACTCATGTCCCCGCTCCGGAGGAGGACCGTTCGCCGGTCGACTGCCCGCTGCGCTTCCCGGGCCAGTACGCCGACCCCGAGACCGGCCTGCACTACAACGTGCACCGGTACTACGACCCGGAGACGGCGCGGTACATCAGCGCGGACCCGCTGGGGCTGCTCCCGGCGCCCGATCACCACGCCTACGTGCCGAACCCGCTGGGCTGGAGCGACCATCTCGGCCTCGCCGGGAAGGGCCCGACGGGGCCGCAGAACCCGCTGGACTTCGGGCAGGGGTACACAGGCCGGCGCGACCCCTTCCCTGTGGGCAACAAGGGAATGGACGTGGAAATCCACGTCTACGACAAGTCCATGCGCGAGGTCGGGCTGTACAACAGCCAGGGATGGTTCAATAAACATGGCATCAAAGCCTCGGAAGTCGAGGTCCCGCCCGCCGTGGAGAACGCCATCAAGGGACGGATGATCTACGAACTGCGGAAAATTGGCCGCATCGGCCCCAAGGGGACCGAGGACATCACCGGAGACAAATGGCGGCGACCGCCTCTCGCCGCGGAAGGTTGCAAATGAAGTACGTCACGGCCGAATGGGATTCCGGCGGGTTCTTCGTGGATCCACGGGCCTACCTGGCCGAACTCCCCAAACTCCGCGACCGGTTGCCGGCCGGGGCATGGGCATTCGCATCCGATCCGGCGCATTACGATTTGGGGCATGGCAACAGTCACTGCGTCAAGGATCTGGAGTTGTCCGGAATCCAGGTGGCCACCGACAAGAGCGGAGGGCTGACCCTGGAATTCGCTCCGAATCAGTGGAAGCACGACTCCGGGCTGCGCATCAGCTATTCAGGCGTGACACACTTCTCCATCGACTATGCGCACGCCATCAACTGGATGCTGGTCGACACCGTGCTCCTGGACGAGATCCTCCCGGACGAGGACGGCGGTTGCGCCCACGAGATCGCACTCACCGATGCGTCGATCACCGTCCGTTGCGATGACCTGCAGGCTGTATGGGGAGACGCGGGCTGAGCGCGGAAGCCGTCGACCGGCCGCGGTACCCACCAGTGTCCGGGCGGCGATGCCATGTCGGCCGAAGCCATGCCGAACCGGCTGCGACCAGGGCTGTACGTCTCCGTACCGGAGGCTCCCGAGACGGAGGACGGGCCGGTCGTCAGTATGGTGAGCGTGCGCCGGGACGGAGAGGATCCCGGCCATGAGATTCGCCCGGGCCTGCTGGAAGGACCACGGGTTCTTCCTGGATCCCTCCGCCTACCTGGCCGAACTGCCGCGCCTGCGTGGCGTCCTTCCGCCGGGCGCGTGGGCGTTCGCCTCCGACCCGCCTCACTACGACTTCGGGCTCGGCGAACGGTGCGTGAAGGACCTGGAGCCGGCCGGGGTCCATCTCGCCACCGACAAGAGCGGAGGGCTGGTCCTGGAGTTCGCGCCCAACCGGTGGAAACACGAGTCCGGCCTGCGCATCAGCTGCTCGGGCGTGACCCACTTCTGCATCGACCACGAGCACTCCGTCGACTGGATGCCGGTCGACACCGTGCTGCTCGACGAGATCCTCCCGGACGAGGACGGCGGTTGCGTCCACGAGATCGCGCTCACGGACGCGTCGATCACCGTCCGCTGCCAGGACCTCAGCGCGCAGTGGGGCAGCGGCAGCTGACGGCGTGGGGATTGCGGTGACCGCGGGTGTGTTCAGCCGGCGTACGGATCCGGGACCTTGCCGGGCCGGGCGAGGAACTCGAAGTCGCAGCCGGTGTCGGCCTGGGTGATCTGCCCGTTGTAGAGGACGCCGTAGCCACGCTCGGACCGGGCGGGCGGGGGCGTCCACGCGGTCCTGCGCCGCGCCATCTCCCCGCCGTCCACATGGAGATGCAGGCTGCGGGCCTCGACGTCCAGCGTGATGAGGTCCCCGGTGCGCACCAGCGCGAGCGGCCCGCCGATGTGCGCCTCCGGGGCCACGTGCAGCACACAGGCGCCGTAACTCGTGCCGCTCATCCGGGCGTCGGAGATCCGCACCATGTCGCGCACCCCCTGCTTGAGCAGGTGGTCCGGGATGGGGAGCATGCCGTACTCGGGCATGCCCGGGCCGCCCCTGGGACCGGCGCCGCGCAGCACCAGCACGCTGTCGGCGGTGATGCCGAGCGAGGGGTCGTCGATGGTGCGCTGCATGGTCCGGTAGTCGTCGAAGACCACGGCGGGCCCGGTGTGCCTCAGCAGCCGGGGCTCGGCGGCGATGTGCTTGATGACCGCCCCGTCCGGGCAGAGGTTGCCGCGCAGGACCGCGACCCCGCCCTCGCTCGCGACCGGGTTGTCCCGGCGGCGGATGACGTCGTCGTGGTGGACCCGGGCACCGGCGAGCTGCTCGCGCAGGGTGTCGCACGACACCGTCGGGCGGTCCAGGTGGAGCAGATCAGGGATCCGGGAGAGGAAGCCGGGCAGGCCGCCCGCGAAGTGGAAGTCCTCCATCAGGTACGTACGGCCGCCGGGGCGGACGTTGGCGAGGACGGGCACGGTCCGCGCGATGCGGTCGAAGTCGTCCAGGGTGAGCCGCACCCCGGCGCGGCCGGCCATGGCGATCAGATGGATCACCGCGTTGGTGGAGCCACCGAGCCCCAGCACGGTGGTGACGGCGTCCTCGAAGGCCTCACGGGTGAGGATGTCGGAGAGTCTGAGGTCCCGGTGGACCAGTTCGACCGCGGTCAGACCCGCCCTGGCGGCCATCCGGTCGTGTCCCGAGTCGACCGCCGGGATGCTGGACGCGCCCGGCACGGTCACGCCGAGCGCCTCGGCGGCGGCCGTCAGCGTGGACGCCGTGCCCATGGTCATGCAGTGGCCCGGCGAGCGGGCCAGACCGCTCTCCAGCTCGGTCATCTCGCAGTCGCCGATGAGGCCGGCCCGCCTGTCGTCCCAGTACTTCCACATGTCGGTGCCGGAGCCGAGGACTTCGCCCCGCCAGTGGCCCGGGAGCATGGGCCCGGCCGGTACGAACACGGCGGGCAGGTCTGCGGACGCCGCGCCCATCAGCAGCGCCGGTGTGGACTTGTCGCAGCCGCCCATCAGGACGGCGCCGTCCACGGGATAGGACCGCAGCAGCTCCTCGGTCTCCATCGCGAGCAGGTTGCGGTAGAGCATCGGGGTCGGCTTCTGGAAGGTCTCGCTGAGGGTGGAGACCGGGAATTCGAGCGGGAAACCGCCGGCCTGCCAGACCCCGCGCTTGACGGCCTGCGCCCGGTCCCGCAGGTGCACATGGCAGGGGTTGATGTCGGACCAGGTGTTGAGGATGGCGACGACCGGCTTGCCCAGGTGCTCCTCGGGCAGATAGCCGAGCTGGCGGGTGCGGGCACGGTGGCTGAAGGAGCGCAGGCCGTCGGTGCCGTACCACCGGTGGCTGCGCAGCTCTTCCGGGCGCTTGCGGGGTGCGCTCATACGGGCCACCCGGCGGCGATGGCGGCGACCTCGGCGCGCCTGTCCTCGGGCAGCCGTCTGCTCGGCGGACGGACGTCCCTGCGGCACAGGCCGAGCGCGGCGAGAGCCTCCTTGACGACGGCTACGTTGTCGGCGGAGCCGTGGGCGGCGCGCAGTTCCTCGAAGCGGCGGATCTGTTCCCAGACCTTCATGGCGGCCGGGTAGTCGCCGGATCGCAGCGCTTCGATCATGTTCAGCGGGACGGCCGGGGCGACGTTCACGAGTCCCGAGGTGAAGCCGGTGGCGCCCGCGGAGAAGTAGGAGGGTGCGTAGGGCTCGGCGAGGCCCGCGATCCACACGAAGCGGTCCAGGCCCGCGTCCCGCGCGAAGGCCGCGAACCGGGCTGCGTCCGGGACGGCGTACTTCACGCCGATGACGTTCGGGCAGCGGTCGGCGAGTTCCGCGAGGCGGGCACCGGGCAGCCGGTCGTTGCGGAGGTAGGGGACCACGCCCAGCTCGGGCACGGACTCGGCGACGGCGCGGTGGTAGTCGACCCAGCCGGCGGCCGAGACGTAGGGGTGCACCGGCTGGTGGACCATCACCATGCGGGCACCCAGGTCGCGGGCGTGGCGGGCGGAGGCGATCGCGGTGGGCAGGTCGTGACCGACGCCGACGAGGACTTCGGCACGGCCGTCGGCCTCCGCCACGGTCGACTCGGTGACGAGGCGGCGCTCCTCGGGTGTGAGGGCGTAGAACTCGCCGGTGTTGCCGTTGGGGGTGAGGGTGCGGATCCCGCCGTCGAGCAGCCGGCGCAGCAGGGCCCGGTGGGTGTCCTCGGCGACGGAGCCGTCCTCGGCGAACGGGGTCACCGGGATGGCCACCACGTCGGCCAGGGCCGCCCGTTGGGTCTCGAACGTCACGCTGCTCATCGGTGGCCCTCCGCAAGCCGGGACTCGGGGAAAGCCCGTCGCACGAAGGACGCGATGTGGGCGTGCAGGGCGCTCGCCGCGCCGTCCGCGTCGCCCTCCAGCGCGAGCCGCAGGATCTCCCGGTGCTCGGCGGCCTCCCGGTCCCAGGACGGTTCGCCCGCCCAGGCCACGGCCGAGACGAGGGCGGCCTGGTCACGCACCTCGTCCAGCATCCGACCGAGCAGCGGGTTGCCGCACGGCAGGTAGAGGGCGCGGTGGAACTCCCGGTTGGCCAGGGAGCGTTCGGCGGTGTCGGCGGCGGCGTCGGCCCGGGTGAGGGCCTCGCGGGCGGCGTCGAGGGAGGCGCCGCGCACCACCGAGCGCCTCAGTGCCTCGGGTTCGAGGAGCAGCCGCACGTCGTAGACCTCGCGGGCCATGTCCCCGTCCACCCTGCGCACCGTGACGCCCTTGTACTGGTTCATCACGACGAGACCGGTCCCGGCGAGCGTCTTCAGCGCCTCCCGCACCGGGGTCTTGGACACCCCGAACTGCGCGGCCAGCTCCGTCTCGACCAGGGCGTGACCAGGGGGCAACTGCCCGGTCAGGATGCGGTGTTTGATCGCGTCCAGCACGTATTGCGTGCGGGAGGGGATCGGGGTGGGCACAAAGGTCATGCGGCCCTCTCGGATCTCACATATCGCGTCTCATATATGACGTACGAAGGACGACGCGTTGAAGGTAGGAGTGGGCCCGGGTTTCGTCAATGCTTCTGACAAAAGAAGGCGGGGAGCCGGGGCGGGCGGCTCAGACGGTACGGATGTCGCCCTCGACGGCGGCGTACGCGGGCCTGCCGAAGGCCCCCGCCGCGCGGGCGGTGGCCGCCTCGCGGGTGAGGGTGGGACCGACGTGGGTGACGAGCAGCTCGCGCACGCGCGCGTCCCGGGCGACACGACCGGCGTCCTCGGGCGTCAGATGGACCTGCTGGACGTGTTCGCCGTCGCGATGCTCGTCGATGTCCGCCTCGCACAGGAACAGATCGGCGCGGGAGGCGAGTTCGGTGAGTGCGGGGCAGGGCCCGCTGTCTCCCGAGTAGGCCAGCACGCTGCCCTGGCTCTCGGCGCGCAGCCCGTACGCCTCCGTGTCGTGGGCGACGGCGCGGGCGGTCAGACGGAGGTTCCAGTGCCGGACGTCGTGGCCGTCGTACAGGGCCCGGAAGTCGAAGACGCCCTTCAGGAACTCGACGTCCGGACGGCCGAAGAAGCCCGCCAGCCGGCGCGCGCAGTCCTGCGGCGCGTACACCGGGACCGGCGCGTGCGGGGTCATCCCGCCGAAGGCGAAGGCGTAGGCGGCGGCGAGGAGGTCGGCGCTGTGGTCGGCATGCAGATGCGAGATCCAGATCGCGGTGAGCCGGGCGGGATCCGTGTGCCGCTGCAACGCGGCGAACGAACCGGGCCCCGCGTCCACCCACACCTCGGCACCGCCGCCGGTCACCAGATAGCCGGAGCAGGGGCGGTCCGGACCCGGGTGCGGGGAGGCGGTGCCGAGAACGGTGAGGGTGAGTGGCATGGAGGGAGAGTACGACGCCCCGGACCCGCTCCGGCTCAATGGACCAACCGGAACCCGGGGTGACGCAGCCAGGCGGCGAGGAACTCGGCATCGCCGACGTGCCGGACGGCGCGCTCGCCGTCCGACGTGCCGTAGGACACCTCGGCCAGGGTGCCGGGGAAGCGCGAGGGCCCCTCGAACAGCATGCCGTCGAAGTCGATCAGTGCGTCCAGGCGCCGGGCCGCGCCGAGGGCGAGACGTCCCAGGGCCAGGTGGTCCGCCCGGCCCGGGCAACCGGCGATCAGGAGGAGCCCGTGCGCCGGAGCACACGGGAAGGCCGACCAGTCCTCGTCGTCGGCGGGGACGTCGTCGTCCACGCAAAGGGTGAAGCACCCGGTCTCGCCGACGTCCGCCTGCGGCGGCCCGAGCGGGCGGGTGTCGGTGATCCAGAAGTCGACGTCACCGTCTTCCCCGCGCCGGACGGGATCGCAGAAACTCTCCAGCCAGGGGAGGACACCGGCCACGGCGTCCTGGGCGCGACGCCCCTCGTCGAACAGCCACAGCCCCACGACCGGCCCCGCCATGACATCCCCCGCTCCCCGTCCCTGAGTCTACGGCCGCCAGCCGGGGTCCCGGCCGCTCAGCCCGACCGCCCGGTCCAGCAGCGGGGCGCCCTCCGGGACCGGCACGACCGGGCCGAAGAGGCCGCTGCCGCGGTTCGGGTCGTCGGCCGCGGCGCGCAGGAAGACGAGGGCCGAGTCGAGGGCGGCGGGGTCGGGGGCGTAGGACTGGCCGGTCGCGCGGGCCAGGTCCCAGCCGTGGATCACCAGCTCGTCGGCGACGACCGCGCCCGCGACGGTGCCGGGCAGGTGCACCCCGCCCGCGCGGGTCATGCCGGTCCAGGCGGCCGGGTCGCGCCAGGCGTCGGCCAGCTCGTCCAGCGCCTTGGCCAGCTCCTCGCGCCAGCCCGGTCCGATGTCCGGGACGGCGGAGTTCGGGTTGGTGTCGGTGGTCGCACCGAGATCCTTGCGGGCCGCGTCACGGAAGGCGACGGACAGCCCCAGCACGTGGCCCAGCAGGTTGCGGGCCGCCAGGTCCGGGCAGGGTGTCGGCGCCGACAGCTGGTCGTCGGTCACGGCCTCGGCGAGGCGTGCCACGATCCGAGTCTGGGGGCCGAGGTCGAGGATCATGTCGGTCATGGCTGGCTCCTGGGAGACGGCGAACCCTGTACGCCATGATGACCGGCCGGCTCCCGGAAACTCATCGGTGCCGCGCGGCCGCGCCGCCAGGGTGAACGGCCGCCTCCGAGGCACCACACCGCGATCACCGGGTCGCACAGCGCGCAGCCGAAGGACGAGTCGTGGGCGAACGGGACGATCGGGTGGCCCTTGAGGTGGTGCACCACGTCCCACGTGGTGTGCAGCAGCCAGCCGAGGCCGATGGACGTCCAGGAGTCCAGCCCGCGGTAGGCGACGTACGTGGCCACCGCCGTGAACGCGAACTCCCAGCCGCCGAGGCCCCCGCCGCTGAGGTAGGCGGCCCCGGCACCGGCGACCATGACCGCGTTGAAGCGGCGCCGGTGGGGTTCCGGGATCAGTGACATGAGCAGGACGTAGACCAGGCCGATGAGGATCGGTGCGATGTAGCGCATGGGGTCGACGCTATGAGCGGGCGGGAACTCGCCCCAGGGGCATTACTGACGGGTTCCGACGGATTGTCGCCGCCGTGTCCCGCGCGCGGACGGGCATGCTGCCGTGGGCGCCCGCCCCGGCCGGCCCGGCGCCGGGCACACTCGTCCCCGACCTCTTCCGGCACACCCGCCCGCCGACCGCTTCCGCCACACTCGCCCGGCCATCGTTCGGTCCCACTCGCCCGCCCACCGTTTCGGTCCCACTCGTCCGCCGACTGCTTCCGGTGCGCTC
Organism: Streptomyces sp. NPDC020362; assembly: GCF_040642095.1. Taxonomy (NCBI): domain Bacteria; kingdom Bacillati; phylum Actinomycetota; class Actinomycetes; order Kitasatosporales; family Streptomycetaceae; genus Streptomyces; species Streptomyces sp. NPDC020362. The sequence goes on along the minus strand of NZ_JBFAET010000041.1, from coordinate 18,209 downwards.
GCGGCTCAGTGCGCGGCGAGCGTCTCGCGCACCGCGGCGAGGTCGCCGTCCGACGCCAGCCCGGCGTGATACAGCCGCAGTTCGGTGGCGCCCCGGGCACGCGCGTGTGCCGCGTCCACCGCGAGCGTGCCGGGGCTGCCGCCCATCCCGGAGACCACCGTGAAGTTGGCGGCCAGGACCGTCCGCCCGCGCGCGTGCTCGGCGAAGGGCGCCAGCAGGGCCGTACCGCCCGTGCAGGGCACCACCACGCCGTCAGCGACGGAGAGGATGTGCGCGGGGTCGACGCCGGCGTTGGCGCCGCAGTGGTACGGCACCGGGTCCGCGTGCAGCAGGATCTGGAAGCCGTCGGGTGCGGCGGAGCGCACCGCGGTGACGGCCTCCTCCTGGAGGGTGCGGGCCGTGGTGTCGCGCCACGCGCGCGTGGCGGCCGCGGTGTCCTCGCCGAGCAGCTTCTCGACCGTCGGCCAGCCCTCGTCGTCCGCGGCACCCCGCCACAGCGGCTCCAGCGCCGTGCGCACGGCGGCCGCCAGCCCGTCCGCCTCCAGGCCCTGTTCGCCGTAGCCGGTGCTGCAGGCCGGGCAGAAGCAGAGTGCCATCAGGTACTGCCCGGCGTCCTTGAGGCCGACCCCGGACGTCTTGTCGTGGGCGTGCAGGTGCTGGAGCCCGTACCAGCCGAGGGACTCCAGTTCGGTGCCGTGCGCGCCGGGGCGTACCGCGGCCTCGGCGGCCAGGTCGACCAGGTACGCGCGCGTGGCGGGCTGGGCGATGCAGGGCGCCCACGGGTAGCGGTCGCCGTAGGCGTTGACGACGGAGGTGTCCGGATGTTCGGCGCCCAGCCGGGAGTTGTGCGCGAGGACGACCCAGGTGTGCACCTCCAGACCGGCCGCCGCGAGCGCCTCGGCGGCCTCGCCGTAAGCGTCCCCCGGTGCCCAGCGTCCGGCGGGGTACGGGCGCAGACCGCGGCCCGCCCAGCGGTGGTCCGGCGGGTAGAGGACGGCCGCGTACTCGGCGGTGACGATGCGGCGGCGGGGGTGGCGGGGGGTCAGGGCGCGGGTGGAGTGGTAGGCGGAGGCGAGGGTCGCCTGCCGCACGCCGAGCGCGGCGATCCGGGCGGGGGCCGCGCGGTCCCCGACGACGTCCCAGGGGTAGACGAACGCCGATGCCTTCACGCGTCCTCCTCCAGCAGCGCGTAGCCGCGCTCGATCAGCTGGGCGAGCTGCTTGACGTGGTCCTCGGCCGGCTCGTGCAGCGGGGGCCGGACCTCGCCCACGTCCAGGCCGCGCAGGCGTACGCCCGCCTTGACGAGCGAGACGGCGTAGCCGCGGCCCTGGGCGCGCAGTTCCACGAACGGGCGGTAGAAGCCGTCCAGGAGGCGGCGCACGGTGTCCTCGCCGCCGCTGTCCAGGGCCCGGTGGAAGGCGAGGGCGATCTCGGGGGCGAAGCAGAAGACGGCCGACGAGTAGAGGGTGACACCGAGGGCGCGGTAGGCCAGCTGGGTCTGCTCGGCGGTGGGCAGACCGTTGAAGTACAGGAAGTCGCCGGGGACCTCGGTGCGCACGGCGCTGACGATCCGCTGCATGAGGTCGAGGTCGCCAAGGCCGTCCTTGAGGCCGATGACGCCGTCGGTGCGGGCGAGTCCGACCACCGTCTGCGGGGTGAAGACGGCGTTGTCGCGCTGGTAGACGATCACCGGCAGGGAGGTGCCCGCGGCGACCTCCCGGTAGTGCCGCAGCAGGCCCTCCTGGCCGGCGAGGACGAGGTACGGCGGCATGGCGAGGAGCCCGTCGGCGCCCGCGTCCTCGGCCAGCCGCGCGTGGCGGACGGCGAGCGCGGTGCCGTAGCCGACGCCCGCGATCACCGGGACGCGCCCGTCGGCCGCCTCGACGGCCGCCCGGACGCAGGCCTCGAACTCCTCCGGCAGCAGTGCGTGGAACTCCCCGGTGCCGCAGCAGGCGAACACGGCGGCGGCCCCGGCCGCGACGCCGCGGCGCACATGGGTGCGGCAGACGTCGAGGTCGAGGGAGCCGTCGGGGCCGAAGGCCGTGACGGGGAAGAAGAGCGGCCCCTTCGGGGCGCGGAGCCGGGCGGCGAGAGGGGCTGGCGTCACGAGCGCTCCCTGTCGGTGCATGCTTCTGATCGGCGTCTATATTTCTGAACAACTTCACGCTACGGTCCCACTTCGGGACGGGTCAAGCGGGCAACCCCGCAACAGAGCAATGGATTTCCCCGCCCCGCGACACACTTGACGAGGCCTGTCACGGCTCCCTAGCGTTTCCAAGAATGTGAATCTCGTCCATGCATGCGGCCCGCCGTCGTCAAGGAGATCGAGGATGCCCGCTCCCCGCACCGTTCTGCTCACCGGCGCCGCCGGCGGGCTCGGCACCCTGATGCGGTCCCTGCTGCCGGAGTACGGCTACACGCTGCGTCTGTTCGACGTGCGCCCCGTCGAGGACGCACCCCGGGCCATCACCGCGGACCTCACCGACACGGGGGCGCTGCGCGAGGCCGTGCGCGGCGTGGACGCGGTCCTCCACCTCGCGGGCATCTCCCTGGAAGCGCCCTTCGAGAAGATCCTGAGGTCGAACATCGAAGGCACCTACAACCTCTACGAGGCCGCGCGCCTGGAGGGCGTGCCCCGGATCGTCTTCGCCTCCTCCAACCACGCCGTCGGCTTCACCCCGGCCCCGCGCGAGGGCGACCCGCCGATCCCGGTCGACACCCCGCACCGGCCGGACACCTTCTACGGCCTGTCGAAGTCCTTCGGCGAGGACCTCGCCCAGCTGTACTGGGACAAGCACGGCCTGGAGACCGTCTCGGTGCGCATCGGCTCCTGCTTCCCGGAGCCGAACAGCGTGCGCATGCTCTCGGTGTGGATGAGCCCGGCCGACGGCGCCCGCCTCTTCCACGCGGCCCTGACCGCCGAGGAGGTCGGCCACACGGTCGTCTACGGCTCCTCGGCCAACACCCGCCTGTGGTGGGACCTCGCATCGGCCCGGGCGCTCGGCTACGAACCGCAGGACGATTCCGAGCCGTACGCCGAGAAGCTGATCGCCGAGCAGGGCGAGCTGGACCCGCAGAACCCGGCACACAGCCACCTGGGCGGGCACTTCGTGAGCGACCCGCCGATCTGGCCGTACTGAGCCGGCCTCCTGCACCGAGCCGGTCTGCCCGTACTGAGCCCGCCCGGCCGCACCGAGCAGTACAGGGAGGCGGAAAACGGTCGCCCACGACGGCGGGCGGGCACCGAACGGGCCGCCCGCCGCGGCATTCGGGCATCCCGGCCGCCCGCCCCCACCCCCGCAGGGGGCAGCAGCGCAGGTTGGAGGCGGGCACCCCGTTCGGCGAACGGGCACACACGGGCAGTATCGGGCACCCAACAGAGCTGGTCAGCACCGCGCACCCCCTGTAGAACTTCCCCCATGGGCCCGAACGGGCAGCTCCCCAGGGAAGCGGGTGACGAGATGACCACAAGGACGGCCGAAGAGCGCCAGCGCGAGATCGTGCGGGCGGCACGGACCACCGGCTCGGTCGACGTCACCGCGCTCGCCGTCGAGCTGGGTGTGGCCAAGGAGACCATCCGGCGCGATCTGCGCGCCCTGGAGGACCACGGCCTGGTCCGCCGTACGCACGGCGGCGCCTATCCGGTGGAGAGCGCCGGCTTCGAGACGACGCTCGCCTTCCGCGCCACCAGCCACGTCCCGGAGAAGCGCCGGATCGCGGCCGCCGCGGCCGAGCTGCTCGGGGACGCGGAGACGGTCTTCGTCGACGAGGGCTTCACCCCGCAGCTCATCGCCGAGGCCCTGCCCACGGACCGGCCGCTGACCGTCGTCACCGCGTCCCTGCCGGTCGCGGGCGCCCTCGCCGAGGCCGAGACCATGTCGGTCCTGCTCCTCGGCGGGCGGGTGCGGGCCGGAACGCTGGCCACCGTCGACCACTGGACGACGAAGATGCTGGCCGGTTTCGTGGTCGACCTCGCCTACATCGGAGCCAACGGCATCTCCCGCGAACACGGCCTCACCACCCCCGACCCCGCGGTGAGCGAGGTGAAGGCCCAGGCCATCCGAGCCGCGCGGCGCACCGTCTTCGCGGGCGTGCACACCAAGTTCGGAATGGTCAGTTTCTGCCGGTTCGCGGAGGTCGGAGCGCTGGAGGCGATCGTCACGAGCGCGCAGCTTCCGGCGGCCGAGGCCCACCGCTACTCCCTGCTGGGCCCACAGGTCATCAGGGTCTGAAAACCAAACTCACTCCCCCTGTAGCTTCTCCATAGCTGCGGTGCCCCATATATCCCGATACATCCAGGAGCGATCCATGCGCATCCCGAGCCGACGGAGGCCGCGAGCCACGCTCGCCATGGCCCTCGCAGGGACGCTGCTCGCCCCGCTGCTCTCCGGCTGCTGGGTCGGTGCGGGCGGGACCGGTTCCGGCGGCGACTCCATCAATGTCCTGATGGTCAACAACCCCCAGATGACCGAGCTGCAGAAGCTGACCGCCGCGCACTTCACGAAGGAGACCGGCATCAAGGTCAACTTCACCGTCCTTCCCGAGAACGACGTCCGCGACAAGATCAGCCAGGACTTCGCCAACCAGGCCGGCCAGTACGACGTCGCCGCCCTCTCCAACTACGAGATACCGATCTACGCCCGCAACGGGTGGCTGCACGACATGGACGCGTACGCCGCCAAGGACCGGTCGTACGACGAGCGGGACGTGCTGAAGCCGATGCGCCAGTCCCTCACCGGCGACGACGGCAGGCTCTACGGGCAGCCCTTCTACGGCGAGTCGTCCTTCCTCATGTACCGCAAGGACGTGTTCGCGGCGAAGGGCCTGACCATGCCGGCCCGTCCGACCTGGCAGCAGGTCGCCGACCTCGCCGCGAAGGCGGACGGCGCACGGCCCGGCATGAAGGGCATCTGCCTGCGCGGACTGCCCGGCTGGGGCGAGCTGATGGCACCGCTCACCACCGTCGTGAACACCTTCGGCGGCACCTGGTTCGACAAGGGCTGGAAGGCCCGCCTGGACTCCACCGAGTTCGAGAAGGCGACAAAGTTCTATGTCGATCTCGTCCGCAGCCACGGCGAGTCGGGTGCGGCCCAGTCCGGCTTCGCCGAGTGCCTCAACGACATGACCCAGGGCAAGGTCGCCATGTGGTACGACGCCACCTCCGCGGCCGGTCTGCTGGAGGCGGCCGGCTCGCCGGTCAGGGGCAAGCTCGGTTACGCCCCCGCCCCCGTCGAGAAGACGGACTCCTCCGGCTGGCTCTACACCTGGGCCTGGGGCATCCAGAAGGCCTCCCGCAACCCCGACAAGGCCTGGAAGTTCGTCTCCTGGGCGTCGAGCAAGGGCTATGAGCAACTGGTCGGACGGACCAGCGGCTGGCCCGACGTCCCGGCGGGCAAGCGGGCGTCGACGTACACGAACGCCGAGTACCGCAAGTCGGCCGCCGCCTTCCAGGAGATGACGAAGGAGGCCATCGAGAGCGCCCGGCCCGACGACCCCGGCGTGCAGCCGCGCCCCGCGCCCGGCATCCAGTTCGTCGGCATCCCCGAGTTCACCGACCTCGGCACCAGGGTCTCCCAGGAGATCAGCGCGGCCATCGCCGGAAGCCAGTCCACCGGATCGGCCCTCAAGAAGTCCCAGCAGCTCGCCGAGAAGATCTCCAAGGAGTACGAGGGACGATGACAGCGACGACTACGGCTCCCCTCACAGCCACCCCCGTAAGAACCATGAACCAGCCCTCGGCCCGGCTGCGCGCCTGGGCCACCCGCGGCCCGCTCCTCCCGGCCCTCGTCTTCATGATCGCGGTGACCCAGCTGCCGTTCGTGGCCACGCTGGTGATCTCCTTCTTCGACTGGAACGCCCTCTACCCCAAGGCCCGTCACTTCACCGGCATCGACAACTACCGCCAGGTGCTGACCGACGCGGACCTGCGCCACTCGGTGTGGACGACCGTGCTGCTCACGGTGGCGGTGGTGCTGGCCACTCTGGTCCTCGGCCTGGCGCTGGCGCTGCTGCTGGACCGGAGGTTCCGCGGCCGGGGCGTCGTACGCACCCTGCTCATCGCCCCGTTCCTGGTGGTGCCCGTGGCCGCGGCCCTGCTCTGGAAACATGTGCTCTACAACCCCGAATACGGCCTGTTCAATGGGTTGTTGCACTATGTGGGCGGTCCACAGCCGGACTGGATCTCACACACCCCGCTGCTCGCTGTCGAGGCCTCCCTGGTGTGGCAGTGGACGCCGTTCATGATGCTGATCCTGCTGGCCGGACTGCAGAGCCGGGACCAGCAGCAGATCGAGGCCGCACGGGTCGACGGCGCGAACGACTGGCAGATCTTCCGCCATCTCACCCTGCCCCACCTGCGCCGCTACCTCGAACTGGGCGCCCTGCTCGGCTCGATCTACATCGTGCAGAACTTCGACGCGGTGTTCACGATCACCTCCGGCGGCCTCGGCACCGCCAACCTGCCCTACACCGTCTACCAGAGCTTCTACCAGGCCCACGAGAACGGCCTCGCCTCGGCCGCCGGTGTCCTGGTCGTCATCGGTTCGATCATCATCGCGACCTTCGCCCTGCGCGTGGTGTCGTCCCTGTTCCGCGAGGAGGTGTCCCGCGCATGAGCGCAACCGTCGTGCGGCGCAAGAGCCGCCACGGGCTCGGTCTGGGCCTGGTGGCCTGGCTGGCCGGGATCGTCTTCTTCCTGCCCATCGCCTGGATGGCCCTGACCTCCTTCCACTCCGAGGCGGACGCCGCGACCAACCCGCCCTCCTTCGCCGCCTCCCTCACCCTGGACGGCTACCGCGAGTTCTTCGGCACGGGTGGCGGCGCGAGCCCGTGGCCCGCGCTGATCAACTCCACGGTGGCGTCCGTGGTCTCCACGGTGTGCGTCCTGCTGCTCGCCCTCCCGGCCGCGTACGCGCTGTCCATCCGGCCGGTGAAGAAGTGGACGGACGTCCTGTTCTTCTTCCTGTCCACGAAGATGCTGCCGGTCGTGGCGGGCCTGCTGCCGATCTACCTGTTCGCCAAGAACACCGGCATGCTCGACAACATCTGGCTGCTGGTCATCCTCTACACCTCCATGAACCTGCCGATCGCGGTGTGGATGATGCATTCCTTCCTCGCCGAGGTACCCGTCGCCGTCATCGAGGCGGCGCGGGTCGACGGAGCCCGGCTGCCGACGATCCTCGCGCGCGTGGTGGCCCCGATCGCCCTGCCCGGCATCGCCGCCACCGCCCTGATCTGCTTCATCTTCAGCTGGAACGAACTGCTCTTCGCCCGAGTCCTGACGGGCGTGGTCGCCGAGACCGCCCCCGTCTTCCTGACCGGTTTCATCACCAGCCAGGGCCTGTTCCTGGCCAAGGTGTGCGCCGCGTCGCTCGTCATCTCCCTGCCGGTGCTCGCCGCGGGGTTCGCCGCCCAGGACAAGCTGGTCCAGGGCCTGTCGTTGGGAGCCGTGAAATGAAGGCCGCCGTCATCGAGTCCGTGGGCCGCGCCGTCGTCACCGAGGTCCCGGACCCGACGCCAGGGCCCCGCGAGGTCGTCGTGGAGGTCGCCGCCTGCGGCCTGTGCGGCACCGATCTGCACATCCTCCAGGGCGAGTTCGCGCCCAAGCTGCCCATCGTCCCCGGTCACGAGTTCGCGGGCGAGGTGGTCGGGGTCGGCACCCAGGTCACGGAGGTCGCGGTCGGCGACCGGGTGGCCGTGGATCCCTCCCTGTACTGCTACGAGTGCCGTCACTGCCGCAGCGGCCACAACAACCTGTGCGAGCGGTGGGCCGCGATCGGCGTGACGACGGCGGGCGGAGCGGCCCGGTACGCGCTGGCCCCGGTGGCGAACTGCGTGAAGCTGCCCGAGCACGTGCGCACCCAGGACGCGGCCCTGGTGGAGCCGCTGTCCTGCGCGGTACGCGGCTACGACGTCCTGCGCTCCCGCCTCGGCGCGCACGTCCTCGTCTACGGCTCCGGGACCATGGGCCTGATGATGCTGGAGCTGGCCAAGCGCACGGGCGCGGCCAGCGTGGACGTGGTGGACGTCAACCCCGCCCGGCTGCAGACGGCCCGCCGCCTCGGTGTCTCGCGCGCCGCGGCCGGCGCGGACGAACTGGACCGCCCCCAGGGCTGGGACGTGGTCGTGGACGCGACCGGCAACGCGGCGGCGATCCAGGACGGCCTGGACCGGGTGGCGAAGGCGGGCACGTTCCTGCAGTTCGGGGTGGCCGACTACGCGACGCGGGTGACGATCGATCCGTACCGCATCTACAACCAGGAGATCACCATCACCGGTTCCATGGCGGTGCTGCACAGCTTCGAGCGGGCGGCGGAGCTGTTCGCGAACGGGGTGCTGGACCCCGACGTGTTCATCAGCGACCGGATCCCGCTGGAGCGGTACCCCGAGGCGCTGGAGCAGTTCGCGGCCGGGATGGGCCGGAAGATCGTGGTGGTGCCCTGAGCCGATCGGGGGCGATCGGCCATCGGGACGGTCGGTAAGGGAACGGTAAAGCGGTGTCGTTCGTTCACCCGGCATGACAGCTATGACCCCTGGCTCGAACATCCCTCTGCCGGTCACCCGGGTGACGGTGGACGTCGCCGCGCCGGTGCGGCTCGACGTGTCGGGCCTGCTGCTCACCGCCGACGGCAAGGTGCGCTCCGACGACGACTTCATCTTCTACAACCAGCCCGCCGGACCGGGCGTGACGTACACGTCGGGCGGCGGTGCGGCCCCCGACGCGATCACGGTCGACACCGGTTCGGTGCCGCCGGACATCGAGAAGATCGTGGTCACGGCCAGCCCGGACGCGGCCGGCCAGACGTTCCAGGGCATCGAGCCGACGGCCACGATCCGGGACGCGGACGGCGGCTCGGCCCTGGCCACCTTCACACCGCCGCAGCTCGGCACGGAGACGGCGCTGGTGATCGTCGAGATCTACCGCCGGGGCGGTGCGTGGAAGGCCCGCGCCGTGGGCCAGGGGTATGCCAATGGGCTCGCGGGCATCGCGACGGACTTCGGCGTGACGGTGGAGGAGCCCGCTGCCGCGCCCGCGGCTCCGGCGCAGCAGCCGGCCGCCCCGCCTGCGCCCGCCGCACAGGCCCCCGTCGCGCCGTCGGCCCCGCCGACCCCGCCCGCTCCGGCGCCAGGCGCCGGGAAGATCAACCTGGACAAGGGCCGGGTCAGCCTCCAGAAGAACCAGACCGTGTCGCTGGTCAAGGGCGGGCGCCCGCTGCTCTCGCTGGTGCAGATGGGCCTGGGCTGGGAGCCCGCGTTCCACAGCCGGGACATCGACCTGGACGCCTCGGTCATCGCCTACGGCCCGCAGCGCAACGCCGTCGACAGCTGCTACTTCGGCAAGCTGACGATCCTGAACGGCGCGATCAGACACTCCGGCGACAACCTCACGGGTGAGGGCGGGGGCGACGACGAGGTGATCACGGTCGACCTCGGCCGCCTCCCGCAGGAGGTCACCGGCCTGGTCTTCACCGTCAACTCCTTCTCCGGGCAGAAGTTCACCGAGGTCGCCAAGGCCTACTGCCGTCTGATCGACGCAAGCACCGGCGAGGAACTGGTCCGCTTCGACCTCACCCACGCCGAGCCGCAGACGGGCGTGATGATGGCCAAGCTGATCCGGCAGTTCTCCGGCGAGTGGGACATGACGGCGATGGGCGAGTTCGTGAAGGCACGGACGGTACGGAACATGGTGGAGCCGGGGGCCCGGGCCCTGTGACACCGTGCGGGTCGGAGCGGAGGACCGCCGGCCTCTCACCGGCCGCTCACCCCGCTCCGGCCTGACCGGCTCTCTCCCCGCTCCGGCCCGGACGCCGCCACCCCGGCCACCGCCGCCACCACCGGCACCGGCACCACCGGTGGCGGCGTCCACAGCGGCCGGCGGGACGCCGTGGCCTCACCCCGCCGGCCGCAGTCCCTCCGTCAGCAGCGTCAGATAGCGGCGGATCTCACGCCCCTGTCCGTTCGCCAGCTCCGACGCCGTGGCCACCCCGTGGGCCAGCCGCAGCACCTCGACCGGCTCCACGTCGGCCCGCAGAACCCCCTGCGCCTGCGCCGCCTCCACCAGCCGGGTCGCCGCGCCCTTCACGGACGTACCGCACGCCGTCATCGCGACCGACCCGCCGTCCGTGACCGCCGAGCCCAGCAGGGACTTCAACCCCCGCACCTGGATCGTGGCGACACACAGTTCGTTCAGCCACTCCATCAGCGCCTCGCCCGGCGGCAGCTCCCCGGCCAGCTCGTCGGCCCGCGTCCCCAGCGCTTCGATCCGGTCCACGTAGGCCGCCTCCAGCAGCGCCTGCCGCGTCGGGAAATGCCGGTAGAGCGTGCCCGAGCCGACGCCCGCCCGCTTGGCGATGTCGTCGAGCGACGCGTTCTCCCCATGCTCGGCGAAGGCCTCCGCCGCCACCTTCAGCAGCCGCTCGTAGTTGCGCCGAGCGTCCGCACGCATGGGCCTGACCTGCGGCATCCAGATACTCCTTGCGAACCGGGGACCCTCTGAGCACTCCACCTTCCCCTCAACCGGCAGGTCGGGCAAGGGGCGACGGTCCTGAACGACGCGCTCGCCGCCACCAGGTCAGCGCCGCTCGGGTGGCTCGTAGCCGCCGGCGGCCGGGTCCGGTCCGAGGTCGCGGTGGACCGCGCCGGTGCCCAGGCCGATCGTGGCGCGCGTGCGCATCGGGCCGTCACCGCGGCGGGAGAGCAGGACGATCTCGGCGACGCGCGCGTGCAGCACGCCGAGCCGGGCCGCGCACTCGGCCGTGAGGACGCGCGGGACGCGGGTGCGCCCGAGCGAGAGGTGCGGGGTGAAGCGCGCAGAGCGCTCCCTGCAGTACGGGAAGGGCTCCCCCAGGGTGCGCCGGAGTTCCGTCCAGGGAGCGGCACCGGCCGCCGCGGGGTCGAGCCACACGGTGGCGTAGGACCGGTGACGGAAGGCACGGACCCCGCTGAGCCGGATGTCGAAGGGCTCGCACTCGGCGGCCGCGGCGGCCAGCAGCGGGAGCGCCGCCGGGAAGTCGTCCTCCGGCACGAATCCGAAGAGCAGATTCACATGGGGCGGCCAGCGGCGGATCTGCGGGTCGTGCTCGGCGCGGATGCGCTGGACGGCGGGCCACAGTTCGGCCGGAGGAAGCCATGCCACGGCGGTCCGGGGTGTGGGGGCCGACTCGATGCGGCCGAGGACCTCGGCCGGGCCGGACGTCGGGGGGCGGGTCACACCGCCATCATGTGCCCACCCGCCGACGGCCGCCGCCCCCGGACTCCGTCGAGAGGCTCACGCACCCGACGCCTGCACTGCGACGGAAGTGCTGGAGAAACGCTCGATTCCAGCCCCATGCCGGTGACTGTGGCTGTGCTTGAACACCCAGCGCTCGTGAACATGCCTGGACACCCGCTGCGTGTGCTCGTGCTTCTTGAACACCGGTCGCTTGCCCTCGTGCTTCTTGGACTCCTGCCCCTTGCCCTCGTGCCCCTTCGCAGCGGGTCGCTTGCCCTCGTGCTTCTTCACCACCGGACGCTCTTCCTCGTGCCCCTTGGACTCCTGCCCCTTGCCCTCGTGCCCCTTCGCCGCCGGACGTTTGTCCTCGTTCTTCGCCGCCGGACGCTTGCCCGCGTGTCCTTTGGACTCCTGGCGCTTGTCCTCGTGCTTCTTCGCCGGACGCCGAGTCGCGTGCGAGTCGGAGTGCTGCTCCTCGTCCGGGGCGGCACCCCACGTGACCACGGCGTCGGCCTGCGCGGAAGCCACCACGGACACCTGCTGCGGATCATCGGAGTCGTCGGCGTGGCCGACGCCGACGCCGAGAGTGGACAGCCCTGCGACGACTGCGGCTGTGAGTGCGGCGCGCTGGAACTTGCGCATGGTGTGACCCTTTCTCACCCGAGTGTGGAAACCCTGTTTCAATCGACTACTCAGCGTGAGAATATAAGGACGGATCGTAGTAACTTGCGACCTCGGGATCGGGCGCCGTGTCGGCCCCCTGCGTGGGCGGAACCCGTCCGGAACTAGAACAGGGCGCTGTAGGCGTTGAGTGCCGGTTGCCCGCCGAGGTGGGCGTAGAGCACGGTGGAGTCGGCGCCGATCTCGCCGCGCCGGACGAGGTCGATGAGCCCGGCCATGGACTTCCCCTCGTAGACGGGGTCGGTGATCATCCCCTCGGTCCGCGCGGCGAGCCGCATGGCCTCCAGGGTGGCTTCGTCGGGGATGCCGTAGGTCCCCGCGTGGTACCGCTCGTCCAGCTCGACGGGCAGTTCGCCCTTCACTCCGATCAGCCGGCCTGTGGCCCGGGCGATCCGGGCGATCTGCTCACGGGTGCGGGCGGGCTCGGCCGAGGCGTCGATGCCCAGCACCCGGCGCGGCCGGCCGCCCGCCTCCTCCAGGGCACGGAACCCGGCGATCATGCCCGCCTGGGTGGACCCGGTGACCGAGCACACGATCACCGTGTCGAAGAAGACACCCAGCTCCTGCTCCTGATCGGCGACCTCGTGGGCCCAGCGGGCGAAGCCGAGGCCGCCGAGCGGGTGGTCGGAGGCGCCGGCCGGGACGGCGTAAGGCTTTCCGCCGGCCTCCTCGACGTCCCGCAGCGCCTGCTCCCAGCTCTCCTTGAACCCGATCCCGAACCCGGCCCTCACCAGCCGTACGTCGGCCCCGGCGAGCCGGCTGATCAGGATGTTGCCGACCTTGTCGTACACGGAGTCCGGCCACTCCACCCAGCTCTCCTGCACCAGCACGCACTTCAGCCCGGCGTGGGCCGCGACGGCGGCGACCTGACGGGTGTGGTTGGACTGCACCCCGCCGATGGACACGAGGGTGTCGCAGCCCTGCGCGAGTGCGTCCGCGACCAGGTACTCCAGCTTGCGGGTCTTGTTCCCGCCGTAGGCGATCGGGGAGTTGCAGTCCTCCCGCTTGGCCCACAGGGCGGCGCCGCCGAGGTGGGCGGTCAGGCGCCGCAGGGGGTGCACCGGGGACGGGCCGAAGAGGAGGGGGTAGCGCTCATAGGAAGACAGGGACATGAGGCCTCCGTGAGTCAGTCGGGGTCGGCCAGGTCTGCGAGGGTGCGCCAGATGTCGGCCGTGACACGGACGGCGCCGTCCGTGTCACCGTCGGCGCAGGCATCGATCAGCCGCTCGTGCAGCCCGGCCGAGCGGCAGGAGCCGCCCTCGCCGAAGCGCTGCCGTTCCAGACGGCGGATGAGCGGGGTGTAACGGGCGACGGTGGCGGCCGCCGCACGGTTGCCGCTCACCCGGACCAGGACGTCGTGCAGTTCGTCGTCGGCGCGCAGGGCCGCGTCCACGTCACCCGCCCCCACGGCGGCGGCGAACCGGTCGTTGGCAGCGCGCATCTCCTCCAGGTCGGGCTGCCGCAGCCGGGGGACGGCGACCCGGGTGACCAGCTCGTGCATGGCTCCGACCACGGCCGCCGCGTCGCGTACGTCGGCGGCGACGAGCGGGGTGACCCGGGTGTAGCTCTGCGGCTTGCTCTCCAGCAGCCCCTCGTCCACGAGCCGCGCGAAGGCCTCGCGCACGGGTGCCCTGGACAGGCCCAGCCGCTCGGCGAGGTCGGCGTCGCGCACCACCGCGCCGGGCTCGATCTCCCCGGCCACGATGGCGTCCCGGATCACCGTGCAGGCGCGCTCCCGGAGCAGGGTGCGGGGAACGGGTCGCAGGGTCTCCACGAACTGAAATGTTAGATATCAATTCGCGGGCGGGCAAGGGTGTGGCCCGCACCCCCCGTAGAAGTGCGGGCCACGATCAGGCCGGCCGCGGTCAGGCCATCCACGGCCAGTGGGCGTCACGAGCGGCTTCGAGCAGGGGCACCATCCGGAACGCCGAGTCCGACAGGCCCCCGAAGGTGTGCCTGTTGTCCGCGCCCGACGGACCGTGGCCCGCCCGGTAGCCCTCCAGGTTCCAGGTGTAGACCGGGACGTGCGCCGGGATCTGGGCGGTCGGGTCGCCCTGCTGGTGCGGGGCGTACTGCTCGTCGGTGATGATCAGCACGCGGTCGTGCTTCTTGTAGTGCCGGCGGACCGCCTCGGTGGTGTCGGTGCCGCCCAGGTCGCCGAAGCGCTCCAGGATCTTCAGCACCGACTCGCCCTTGCGGAACTCCACCTTCGCGCTGGTCGAGCCGAACTCGACCAGGTCGGCGTCGGCCGCCCGCAGCGCGAGCGCGGTGCCGAAGATCGCCGCCGCGTCGGCCCGGGTGAGCTGGGCACGGTCGGACACCTGCGACCAGAACATGGAGCCCGAGCGGTCGACCAGCACCAGCGTGCGGCCCGGCAGCGCGGGCACGTTGGCCAGCGAGTGGCCGAGCGCCTGCTCCAGCGGGTACGCCCAGCGCAGCGAGGGCGCGTGCCGGTACGCGGCCAGGTAGCGGAAGGGGAACTGCCGCGAACGCGCCACCTGCTCCGGGTCGCTGATCTTCGCCGCAACCTCGGCGGCGACCTCGTCCGAGACCCCTGCCTCGTCGAAGTTCCGCAGGTTGCGGACCAGCGCCATTGCGCCCATGGACGGGATCACGGCCTCCCAGGCCGCCTTGTCCATCGGGCCCTGCAGCCAGCCGGCCAGCGCCTCCCAGGTGATCCCGGCCGCGGCCAGCCGCTCGGCGCCGCCGGGCGAGGTGACGACCGCGCGCCGCCGGTCGACGGGCAGGGCCATCAGCTCGCGGTGCGCGGTGAGCACCGGGAGCGCGGCGGGCGGTACGGCGGTGTCCGGGTTGTGGCGCCGGTCGAGGGCGTGGCGAAACAGCTCGCCCTGCCACGGCTTGTCCGCGTCCGGCGCCGCGTGCACCAGGTTGAGGATGTCGCCGAAGCGGTAGCCCTTGGACGCGGTGTCGTACTTCAGCAGCGACTTGGCGTGGTACAGCCGTCGTACGGCGTCGGCGACGCCGCGCTTGACCGGCTTGGGGAGGGCGCGGCCGTACGTCGCCGTCCAGTAGGCGAGCAGCTCGCCGGGCTCGTCCGGGCGCTGGAGCACGGAGTCCACGACGTGCCGGTTGGAGGGGCCGTCGGTGGCTCCCGCCTCCAGCCGGGCGTGCACGTACTCGGCGGCGCCCACGATCGAGGCCGTCCGCATGTTGCCCTCGCCGCGCAGCCAGCCGAGCAGACCGGCCGTCCAGTCCGGGTCGCTGACGGCGAGATCGCGGACGAGGCGGGTGAACCGCTCGTCGCGGTCCTCGGCGTTCTCGTAGAAGGTGTTCTGCGAGACGAAGTTGGAAACGGCGAGCAGGAAAAGCTCGGATCGCGGATCGCGCTCCTGTCCGCGGCCGCCCTGGTAGGTCCGCAGGACCCGGCCGGTCGACGTCACCGCCGACTTCAGCTGCGCCTTGGCGGCACGCGTGTTGAATCGCGCCATGGTGAATTCCCCCGAATTCATCGTGTGTTTCGGAGGGAGGCGCAGCAAATGGAGGGTGCCCGAGGTCAGGGGTCGGCGGCGGAGATAAACAACTGCTCTACCACTGAGCTACAGCACCCGCTAAGTGCTGACGGGATTTGAACCCGCGACCGGCTGTGCCTGAAGTATCCGCTGCCTGCGCACCGGGCACCCACCATGTGCTGCGCCTCCCGAGATCAAGTCGGTCACGGCGGGGATTCTCTTTGCAAAAGAAGTAGCCGTGGCCTGCGCACCGGGAGGTGCATAAACTTTTGGGTGTCCAGAGATCGAGGCCGGCGGAACCGACGTGTGGTGCTCTGACCCCTGAGCTACACCGGCCTGTCGAGCCGGTGGCGGGACTCGAACCCGCGGCCTCCCCATGAAGAGTGGAAGTAGGTCCTGCCTGTCGCACCTGGACGTGCATCACTCTAGGAGGGGGACCGCGGGGCGAGCGAGCGAATTAATTGCCGCTTACCGCGCGCAGGTCAGTCGCACTTCTGCCGCTTCCAGGGCCCGGTGACGGCGAGCATGATGCCGGGGGTCTGGATGTTGGCGTAGAGGATCCGGCCGTCGGGCGAGAAGGTGACGCCGGTGAACTCGCTGTACTCCGGCTCCTCTTCGGTGCCGATGTTCAGCTCGTTGCGGGCGATCGGGTAGGTGCGGCCGCTCTCGGTGGCGCCGAACAGGTGCTGGACGCCCTCGCCGTCCTCGGCGATGACGAGGCCGCCGTACGGGGAGACGGTGATGTTGTCGGGGCCGTCGAAGGCGCCGTCCTCGGCGGGGTCCGGGTTCACGCCGAGCAGCACCTTCAGGGTCAGCGTGCGGCGCCCCGGGTCGTAGAACCAGACCTGGCCGTCGTGCTGGACCGGGCTCTCCGCACGGGCGAAGGAGGAGACGATGTAGACGCCGCCGTCGCCCCACCACATGCCCTCCAGCTTGCGGGCGCGGGTGACCTGGCCGTCGGTGAACTGCTTGCGCACCGAGACGGTCTTGGCGTCACGGTCGGGGACGTCCACCCAGTCGACGCCGTACACGGTCCCGATCCTGGTGGCGCGGGACAGGTCGTCCACGTACCGGCCGCCGGAGTCGAAGCACTTGAAGGCCTGGAGCACGCCCGCGTCGTCGGCGAGGGTGCGCAGCTTGCCGCGGCCGTGGCGGAAGCCCTGCGGCGGGGTCCAGCGGTACAGCAGGCCGTTCGGGGTGTCCGCGTCCTCGGTGAGGTAGAGGTGGCCGCGCCTGGTGTCCACGACGACGGCCTCGTGGGCGTAGCGGCCGAGTGCCTTGATCGGCTTGGGGTCGCGGTTGGCCCGGCGGTCGGCGGGGTCGACCTCGAAGACATAGCCGTGGTCCTTGGTCATGCCGTTCTTGCCGGCCTTGTCCTCGGTCTCCTCGCAGGTGAGCCAGGTGTCCCAGGGGGTCCTGCCGCCCGCGCAGTTCTGGGAGGTGCCCGCGATCCCGACCCACTCGGCGACGTGGTCGCGGCGGACCTCGACGACCGTGCAGCCGCCGGAGGCGGCGGGGTCGTAGACGAGGCCCTCGGTCAGCGGCACCGGGTACTGCCAGTTGGCCCGCGGGCCCTTCAGTTCGTGGTTGTTCACGAGGAGGGTGGCGCCGCGGGGGCCGTCGAAGGTGGCGGTGCCGTCGTGGTTGGACGGGGTGAACTCGCCCGACTCCAGCCTGGTCTTCCCGCTGTAGGTGATGACCCGGTACGTGAAGCCCCCGGGCAGCGCGAGGATGCCGTCCGGGTCGGGGATCAGCGGGCCGTAGCCGACCCCGTGGTGGTGCCCGGGCGCCGACTCGCCGTCCGCGCTCTCGATGCCGTCCGTGGCGGCGAGGGCGTTCGGAGCGCTGGCGAGGGCGCCGACGCTGCCCGCCAGTGCCACCCCGGCACCGGTGATCGCGGATTTTCTGGCGAAGTCCCTGCGGGTGAGCGACATGGTCTCTCCTGTGACGGTGGGCGTGCCGTGGAGGGTGGGTGGCCTCGTTGCGGCGCTCACGCTCCCGCCACCTTTTGAACAGGAGCTGAACACCCGGCTACTTCAGAGACCCCTGTTCCATGAATCCGTATGCACAGCCCCATGGCCGGCCAAAGCACCGCCCATGTCCTGCCCACCGTCACCTTTGCCTTCCGCCGCCGCAACGGCGCGCGGCCCGGACCACGGCCTCCGGCGGTGCCCAACCGGCCGCCGCCCGTTCCGCCCTCAACTCCCCTGCTGCGAACGCGCCTTGAACGCGGCCTTGCGCGCCTCCTTCGCCACCCTCTTGTCCGGGTGCAGCCGCCCCATCGCCTCCAGCACGTCCGCGGTGGCGGGATGTTCCACCCGCCAGGCCGCGGTGAAGAACCCACTGTGCTGCTCGGCCAGTCCCTCCACCAGCGCCTGCAGTTCCTCGGAGTTGCCCTCGGCGGCCAGCTGGGCGGCCACCGTGTCGATGGTCAGCCAGAACACCAGGTCCTGGGAGGGCGCGGGAACACCCGAGGCGCCTCGTTCGCTCAGCCACACCCGGGCGAGTCCGCCCAGTTCGGGATCGTCGAGAACGTCCCGCAGGGCGGGCTCGGCCTCGGCGCCGACCAGGGACAGCGCCTGCTGGCAGCGCAGCCTGCGCAGCGGCGCCCCGGCGTCGGCGCCCCGCGCCGCGGCCAGCAACTCCCGTGCCGCGGCGAGCGGTTCTCGTCCGCCCAGCCACTGCTCGGTCTCGGCCTGCGCGGCGTACTGCCCGAAGTGCGCGGTGCCGTCGAGCAGTGCGTCCGCGCCCTTGTCGGCGAGCTCGCCCCCCGCCGGCGCCGACAAACCCGCCGCCCCCAAGCCGGCCCGCCCGCCCGAGGCCCCCCACGGGGGGTGGCCGGCCCAGCC
>NZ_JBFAET010000040.1:0-62435 GCF_040642095.1 Streptomyces sp. NPDC020362 | reverse complement strand
GGGGTGTCGCGCCGGTACCGCGGGCGCCCGGCCCACCCCCCGGCGCCCCCCGTCGTACCGTCGCCCTCGAAGCCGCCGTCCCCGATCGCGGCCCCGGCGGGCCTGCCGGTCATCACGGCGACGAGGGCGACGGTCAGCCCGCGTTCTCCCAGAGCCGTGCGGCCTCACGACGCCGTACCGGCGCCCCGGCCCGCTCCCCCAGGGCGTTGTCCAGGTCCATCCACAGGTCGTCGACGTCCTCCAGGCCCACCGACAGCCGCAGCAGCCGGTCGCTCACCCCGGCGCCGCGCCGGTCGTCGGCGTCCACGATGCGGTGGCTGATGGACGCGGGGTGCTGGATGAGGGTGTCCACGCTGCCCAGGCTGACCGCCGGGGTGATCAGACGGACCCGGGAGATCACCTCGTGCGGGTCGCCGTGCACCTCGAAGGCGAGCATCGCCCCGCCCAGGCGCGGATAGCTGACGCGGGCGACGCGCGGGTCGGCGGCGAGCCGGCGGGCCAGCACGGCGGCGTTGGCCGAGGCGGCCCGGACCCGCACCGGCAGCGTGGACAGGCCTCTCAGCAGCAGGTAGCCGGCCAGAGGGTGCAGCACACCCCCGGTGGCGAAACGTATCTGCCGAAGCCGTCCGGCGAACTCCTCGTCGCAGGCCACCACCCCGGCCAGCACGTCGCCGTGACCGCCGAGGTACTTGGTGGCACTGTGCAGCACCAGCCGTGCGCCCTGTTCGGCGGGGCGCTGCAGGACGGGCGTGGCGAAGGTGTTGTCCGCGAGCAGCGGGACCGAGCCGCAGGCATGGGCGACGGCCCGCAGGTCGAGTTCGGCGAGCGTGGGGTTGGCCGGGGACTCGACCATCACCAGACCGGTGTCGGGACGCAGCGCGTCGGTGATGCCCGCCGGGTCGGTCCAGGTCACCTCGGTGCCGAGCAGCCCGGCGGTCAGCAGATGGTCGCTGCAGCCGTACAGGGGCCGTACCGCGACCACGTGGCGCAGGCCCTGTGCGGAGCGTGCGAGCAGGACCGCACTGAGCGCCGCCATGCCGCTCGCGAAGGCGACGGCCGACTCCGTGCCCTCCAGCCGGGCCAGCGCGGTCTCGAAGCGGGCGACGGTCGGATTGCCTAGGCGGCCGTACACGGGCGGGCCGACCGGGTCGGCGCCGTCGGTGGCGAAGGCGTCGATACGGGCGGCCTCGGCGCGGCTGTCGTAGGACGGATAGGTGGTGGACAGGTCGATCGGCGGAGCGTGCAGTCCCTGCCGGGCGAGGTCGTCACGGCCGGCGTGAACGGCTTCGGTGGCCAGTGCTCTCGGTGCGGTGCGTACGGCGTCGTAGGCACCCGTGCTCGCTGTGTCCATGGCGGAAGGTTGAACACCGGACGGGTTACAAGAACCGGACACCGTGCTACGTTCGGCCAATGGCTGAATCTGTCGCACTGGATCCGGTGGATCTCCATCTGTTGCGGCTGTTGCAGAACGACGCCCGGGCCACCTACCGGGATCTCGCCGCTCAGGTGGGGGTGGCGCCGTCGACCTGTCTGGACCGGGTGACCCGGCTGCGCCGCTCCGGCGTGATCCTCGGACACCAGCTGCGGCTCGATCCGGCCAAACTCGGACGCGGGCTGCAGGCCTTGCTGTCGGTGCAGGTCAGACCGCACCGCAGGGAGCTGGTGGGGCCGTTCGTGGAGCGGATCCGGGTGCTGCCGGAGTCACTGAGCGTGTTCCATCTGACCGGGCCGGACGACTACCTGGTGCATGTGGCCGTGGCGGACATGGCCGATCTGCAACGGCTGGTGCTGGACGAGTTCACCTCCCAGCGGGAAGTGGCCCGGGTGGAGACCCGGTTGATCTTCCAGCAGTGGGACTGCGGGCCCCTGTTGCCTCCGGCCACGCCCTGAGCTGAATCGGCAATACACGGGTGACGCGGGGACGGTCCCCGTATGAGGATGGGCGGCATGTCTGAGATCCAGAACCTGCTGCCCCGCCAGGTCGCCGATGCCTACGTGGACGACCTCATCGCCCTCGACCCCGTCACCGGTACCTACCTGGGTGTGAAGGAGAGTTCGAGCAGGTTGCC
The DNA here is from genome assembly GCF_040642095.1 of Streptomyces sp. NPDC020362. Taxonomy (NCBI): domain Bacteria; kingdom Bacillati; phylum Actinomycetota; class Actinomycetes; order Kitasatosporales; family Streptomycetaceae; genus Streptomyces; species Streptomyces sp. NPDC020362. Next base: position 60,366 of record NZ_JBFAET010000040.1, on the reverse strand, counting down.
CGACTACTCGCCGCAGGGTCAGGAGGCCCTCGCGGAGCTGGCGCGGACCACCCTCGCCAGGCTCGACGAGGCCGAGCGGCAGCCGGGCGCGGACCGTGACATCGAGCGGCGCTGCGCGCGCCTGCTGCGCGAGCGGCTGACCGCCGAGCTGGCCGTGCACGAGGCCGACGAGCACCTGCGCGCGGTCGGCAACCTGAGCACGCCCGGCCACTCGGTACGGGACATCTTCACGGTGACGCCGTCGCAGACGGAGGAGGACTGGGCCGCGATCGTCGAGCGGCTGCGCGCGGTACCGGCCGCGCTCGCGGGCTACCGGGAGTCCCTGGCGCTCGGCCTGGAGCGCAAGCTGTACGCCGCGCCCCGGCCGACCGCGACCTTCGTCGGACAGCTCACCGAGTGGTCGGACACCGACGGCACGGGCCGCGGCTGGTACGAGGACTTCGCCGCGGCGGGTCCGGACGCGCTGCGCACGGAGCTGGACGAGGCGGCCCGCGCGGCGACCGCCGCCGTGGTGGAGCTGCGCGACTGGATGCGGGACGTGTACGCGCCGACCGTCGAGAGCGCCCCGAACACGGTGGGCCGCGAGCGCTACGCACGCTGGGCCCGCTATTTCAACGGCACCGACCTGGACCTGGACGAGGCGTATGCGTACGGCTGGTCGGAGTTCCACCGCATCCTCGGCGAGATGAAGCAGGAGGCGGAGAAGATCCTGCCCGGTGCCGGGACGCCGTGGGTGGCGCTCGCGCACCTGGACGAGCACGGCCGGCACATCGAGGGTGTCGACGAGGTCCGCGAGTGGCTGCAGGGCCTGATGGACCGGGCCATCGAGGAGCTGGACGGCACCCACTTCGAACTCGCCGAGCGGGTACGGAAGGTGGAGTCGCGCATCGCCCCGCCCGGCGGTGCCGCCGCCCCCTACTACACGGCCCCCTCGGAGGACTTCTCGCGCCCCGGCCGGACCTGGCTGCCGACCATGGGGCAGACCCGGTTCCCGGTGTACGACCTGGTGTCGACCTGGTACCACGAGGGCGTGCCGGGGCATCACCTGCAGCTCGCGCAGTGGGCCCACGTCGCCGAGGACCTCTCCCGCTACCAGGCCACGATCGGCGGGGTGAGCGCCAACGCGGAGGGCTGGGCGCTGTACGCGGAGCGTCTGATGGACGAGCTGGGCTACCTCACCGACCCCGAGGAGCGGCTCGGTTACCTGGACGCGCAGATGATGCGCGCGGCCCGGGTGATCGTCGACATCGGCATGCACCTGGAGCTGGAGATCCCGGCGGACTCGCCCTTCCACCCGGGCGAGCGCTGGACGCCGGAGCTGGCCGAGGAGTTCTTCGGGGCGCACAGCAGCCGCCCGGCGGACTTCGTGGAGAGCGAGCTGACCCGGTACCTGACGATCCCCGGCCAGGCGATCGGCTACAAACTGGGCGAGCGGGCGTGGCTGCTGGGCCGGGAGAACGCCCGCAAGCGGCACGGCGACGCCTTCGACCTGAAGGCCTGGCACATGGCGGCCCTCTCCCAGGGGTCGCTGGGCCTGGACGACCTGGTGGACGAGCTGTCCGGGCTCTGACCGCCCCGGGTCTCAGCGCCGGAAGCCGCCCTCGGAGTTGACGACCTCCCCGGTGACCCAGCCCGCCTCGTCGGTGGCCAGCCACGCGATGAGCCGGGCCGGGTCGTCCGGCGTGCCCCAGCGTCCGGCGGGGAACCGCGAGGCCACGGCCGCGTGGGCCTCGCCGGTGGCGTAACCGGTGTCCACGGGACCGGGATTGACGGTGTTCACGGTGATGCCGTGCTCCGCGAGGGCGGTGGCCAGGGAGCGGGTGATCGAGGCGAGGGCGCCCTTCTGCAGGGCATAGGCGATCTCGCCGGGCATCCCGCCCGCGATGTCCTGCCCCGAGGTCATCATGACCACGCGCGCGCCGGGGGTGCCCTTCGGCAGCCGGGCGCGCGAGCGGGCGTAGGCCTGGACGAGCAGCAGCACCGAGCGGGTGTCCACCGCCCAGTGGGCGTCCAGCATCGCGGCGTCGATCTCGTCCAGAGTGCCGTCGCGACCACTCAGCGCGTGGTTGGCGACGAGAATGTCGAGACGGCCGAACTCCTGCACGACGGTGTCGATCAGCCGGCCCGGTGCTGCCGGGTCGGACAGATCCCCCGGTCCCGAGGCGACACGGGCCTGTGGATCGCCGAGCGCCTCGCGCACGGAGCCGACTACGGCGCCGGGGGTGTCGGCGCCCCAGGGCATGGAGGTGTCGTGCGGCACATGGTGGTGCAGATACACGCTCGCACCGTAGGCGGCCAGCCGCCGGGCCACCGCATGCCCGATACCGGCACGTCGGCTCGCCCCGGTGACCAGGGCCGTACGGCCGCGCAGGGGCAGCGGGTCGCGGCGCAGTTCGTCTCGGGCGGGGGCCGTGGGTGCGGTCATGGACGACGACGGTGCGCAGGGTGCCGACCGGGCCGCGAGCCAATGGGTGACGCCGATGCCCGCAAACACGTGATACCCGCTCGGCCGTACGGCCGTCCCCGGTGGCGCGGGCGGCGGCGAAGCGGCTTGCTGGTGCCGGAGGCCGATTCGGAGAGGCGGGCCGGGTATGCAGGCAAAGGGGCCGGGACGGGGGCAGGAGGCTCTGGAGACCCCGCGGGCCGCCGGGCTGGCCGGAGTCGTCTTCGCCCTGCTGCTGGCCACGGCGATCGTGCTGATCCGGCTGGGGATGCCCGAAGGGGCCGAAGCGGTCGACGCCCCGGTGTTCGCGAGCCCCGGGCGGCGCAACGCGGTGCAGACCGCGGTCGCGCTCGTGCCGTTCGCCGGCATCTTCTTCCTGTGGTTCGTCGGTGCCGTACGGGCCCACGTCGGAGCGGTCGAGGACAAGTTCCTCGCCACCGTCTTCCTCGGCAGCGGCATCGTCTTCACCGCCACGATGTTCGGGGCCGCCGCGGCGGCCGCCGCCGTCCTCGCGCTCGGGCATCCCTCCGGGGCCGCTCCCGCGCCGGCCGCCTGGGACTTCGGCCGCCATTTCGCGTACACGCTGATGACGGGGTACGCGATGCGGATGGCGGCGGTCTTCGTGTGCTCCATGTCGGTGATCGGACACCGGCTCGGCGTGCTGCCGCGCTGGCTGACGGTCCTGGGGTTCCTCACCGCCCTGGCGCTGCTCTTCGTCTCGACGAACGTCCCCTGGGCGGAACTGGTCTTCCCCGCCTGGTCCCTGGTGCTCAGCGTCCACATCCTCGTGGTCGGCCGACACGCCGGGGCACGCGGCGCGGCGCCCGCTTGACGCGGCCGGGGCGTGGCGGCGCGGCCGCTCACCCGAACGGCGTGCCCCGCGGGCGGCGCCCCGTCACCGCTCCCATGCTGGCGGACGGGACATGACCGCCGTCCGGGGATGCCCGCGCGAGACGCGGTGGTGCGCACCGGACCTGGCCACCGGAAGGGCGGAGCGTCGATGAGGCTCGTCGTCGATCTCAACAAGTGTCAGGGGTACGCGCAGTGCGCCTTCCTCGCGCCCGACGTCTTCGCGATGCACGGCGAGGAGTCGCTGATCTACAACCCGCGGGCGCAGGAGGAACAGCGGGAGCGGCTGGCGCGTGCCGTCGCCGCCTGCCCGGTGCAGGCGATCACGGCGGACGGGCTGGACGGCGTGGGCGACGGTGCCGCGTCCGGCCGGGAGGCCTCCGGTGATCGCTGACTCCCTCGACTGGCTCCGGCGTGAGGGCCGGATCGTGATCGTGGGAGCCTCGCTGGCCGGCCTGCGGGCCGCCGAGACCCTGCGCGCCGAAGGCTTCGCCGGTGAACTCACCCTGATCGGCGACGAGCCGTACGAGCCCTACGACCGCCCGCCGCTGTCCAAAGGAGTCCTGCTGGGCAAGGCGGACCCGCAGCACACCGATCTGCCCCACCGCTGGGAGATCGACGCGAAGTGGCGCCTCGGCGTCGCGGCGGCCGGTCTCGACATGGCCTCGAAACGCGTGCGGCTGGCCGACGGGGACGAGGTCGAGTACGACCGCCTTCTGATCGCCACCGGTGTGCGTGCCCGGCCCTGGCCGAAGGAGTCCGAGGCGCAGCTGGACGGCGTCTTCGTGCTGCGGACCCGCAGTGACGCAGCCGCCCTGTACCGGCGGCTGAAGGCCGGGCCGCGCCGCGTCCTGGTCATCGGGGCCGGGTTCACGGGGTCGGAGATCGCCTCGGCCTGCCGGGAGATGGGCCTCGCGGTCACGGTGGCCGAGCGCGCGGGGGCACCCCTGGTGGGAGCCCTCGGCGGGGTGATCGGCGCGGTGTCCGCGGAGATGTACCACGAGAACGGTGTCGACCTGCGTACCGGTGTCATGGTCACCGGCCTGGAGGGCGACTCGGTGGGCCGGGTGAAGGCTGCCCATCTGTCCGACGAGAGCGTCGTCGAGACGGACCTCGTGGTGGTCGCGCTCGGCTCGATGCGCAACACGGAGTGGCTGACCGGGTCGGGGCTCGGCGCGGGTCCCCGGGGCATCGCCTGCGACGCGGGCTGCCGCGCCTTCGACTTCCGGGGCATCGTCACCGACGACGTCTTCGTCGCGGGCGACGTCGCCCGGTCCCCGCACGCGCTGTTCGGATACCAGTTCCTCTCCCTCGAGCACTGGGGCAACGCCGTCGCACAGGCCGAGATCGCCGCGCACAACATGATCAGCCCCAGCAGCGACCGCCGTCCGCACCTGTGGGTGCCCGCGTTCTGGTCGTCGCAGTTCCGCGTGAACATCAAGTCCGTCGGGGTCCCGCCCATGGGCGAGCAGATCATGATCACGCAAGGCTCCCTGGCCGAACGCCGCTTCGTCGGCGTCTACGGCTACCAGGGCCGCGTCATCGCCGCCGTGAGCTTCGACAACACCCGGTGGCTGGAGTTCTACCAACGGGAGATCGAGCGGGGTGCGCCGTTCCCGGTGGAGTACCCGACGGTGGACCGCCGCCCCGAGGGCCGCCGGCCGGTCCCGGCCGACTTCCCCGATCCGTCGCTGCCGACCCACGGCCCGAGCATCACCCTCAGCGGCTACTCGCCGACCGAGCGGCAGCTGGTCTTCAAGCCGGCCCACTGACCGGCGCCCGCCCTCCCCCTCCCCCCACGGACCTTCACGCCCCAAGGACCCCGCATGACGCAAGCCTCGCTCCTGCGCCAGATCACCGATTACGCGAACCGCGCCAACCCCTATCCCCTCTACGAGGAGCTCCGCAAAACCCCGGTGCTGCACGAGGAGGAGGGCGGTCCCTACATCGTCAGCTCGTACTGGGACATCGAGAGCCTGCTGCACGACCCGCGCATCAGCTCCGACGCCTCCAACCTCACCGCCCCGAGCGACGACGAGCTGTCCGGACCGGAGTCGACGGGGCTGCCGCCGAGCTTCATCCGGCTCGACCCGCCGGAGCACGACCGGCTGCGGCGGATCGCCAACAGCTCCTTCGGCCCGCCTCACCGGCCCACCCGGATCGACTCGATGCGCGGCGAACTCGCGCAGATCGTGACCGACTTGATCGACGGGTTCGGGGACGCGCGGGAGATCGACCTGGTCGATGAGTTCGCCTACCCCTTCCCGGTGACCGTGATCTGCCGACTGCTCGGGGTGCCGCGCGAGGACGAGCCTCGCTTCCGTGCCTGGGTCGACCCGATCGTCGCCGGCCTGGACCCGGACACCCGCACGAGCGCCGACTCCGAGCGGACCGCTCAGGAGGCACGACTGCAGCTCGGCATGTACCTGAACGGGCTCGTGGAACAACGCGCCAAGGAACCGGGCGACGACATGCTGTCCGATCTGGTGAGCAGCCAAAGACCGGACGGTGCCATGACCACGATGGAAGTGCTCAGCACCGCGGTGCTGCTGCTCATCGCGGGCCACGAGACGACGGTCAACCTGATCACCAACGGCATGCTCACGCTGCTGCGCCACCCGGAGTACCTGCACCGGCTGCGCGAGGACCCAGGTCTGTCGGTGAAGATCGTCGAGGAGCTGCTGCGCTACGAGCCGCCGGTGCAGCTCCTGCCGCAGCGCACCTGCATCGGCGACATCGAAGTGCGCGGCGTCACCATCCCCAAGGGGGCGCGGATCTGGCTCGTGCTCGGCGCGGGCAACCGGGACCCGGAGCGGTTCAAGGACCCCGACCGGTTCGACCCGGACCGCGGTGACATCGAGCATCTCGGCTTCGGCAGCGGCATCCACAGCTGCTTCGGCGCTCCGCTGGCCCGGCTGGAGGCCCAGATCGCGCTGGCCGAGCTGGCCCGGCGGCTGGAGAGCCCCCGTCTGCTGGAGGACCCGCCGCCCTACCGGCAGAACGCGGTGCTGCGCGGCCCGCGTCATCTGAACATCGCCTTCGCAGGGCTGCGTTGACGTCCGCCACGCTCGAACGGGCCCGCCCGGGGCACCCTCGTCGGCGGCGGATCAGTAGGCGAGTCGTCTGAGCTGGACCAGGCCGATCCAGGTCTCCGGCCCCGGCCGGGTGTATGCGGCTCGCACGGCGTACGGGCCCGGCGCCAGCGGGACCCGCAGGTGTTCCTCGTGCTCGGCCGCGGCGCCCGGCCGGGCCGAGTCGAACAGCACCACCGGGCCGGGCACCTCCCAGCGGATCTCGGGGTCCCACACGGCCGCGTCGAGCGCGGCAGGGACCTGGGCCAGCAGCTCGCCCTCGGAATGGGCGGCGGACCAGCGCACGAAGGTGCCGTGGGCGGGCAGGTAGGAGGTGGAGGCGGGTTCGTCACCGAGGACGAGGGCCGCGCTGTCGCCGACCGGGAGCAGTCCGACGTAGCCGTCGACCTCGCACGCACGGTCGTAGTCCGTGGCGAGTTCCTCGCTGTCGGCGCCCGCCCAGAACGGCAGCACCGTCTGCGGCACCGCTATCAGCGGGCCGCCGCCCGATTCCACCCACTCCAGCGCGCCTGGATCCGCGTATCGAGCCATGGGCAGAACCTACACGGGCGGGGTTCAGCAGCCGCACGCGCCTGCCACGGGTGCCGTCAGCGGATCGGCGTCCCGGCGCGCGGGTCCCTGCCAGGTCTCGTACGTGAAGCCCTCCCGGGCCCAGTACTCGAAACCGCCGAGCATCTCCTTGACCTGGTAGCCGAGTTCGGCCAGGGCGAGGGCGGCGCGGGTGGCGCCGTTGCAGCCGGGGCCCCAGCAGTACGTCACCACCGGCACGGCCTTGTCGAGGAGGTGCTCGGCCTGCTCGGGGACGAGCGCGGTCGGCAGGTGGATCGCGCCGGGGACGTGCCCCTGGTCCCAGGACTCGGTGGAGCGGGAGTCGACCACGACGAAGCCGGGGTCGCCTCCGGCCGCCAGCGCGGCGGCCACGTCGGAGACGTCGGCGTGGAAGGCGAGGCTCGCCCGGAAGTGGGCGGCGGCCTGGGCGGGGGCTGCGGGGGCGACGCGCAGAACGGGGTTCACGGAGTCAGTGATCATGGCTGGAAATCTATGGGCTTCGGACCGCGCCCTGAAGGGACGATCCCCGGGCTTCCCCTTGTCCGGCCGTGGATTCCCCTGCTATCCATCCAGGATGACCGCGTATTCCCCGGACGCCACCGACTGGCGCATCCTCGACGTCCTCCAACGGGACGGACGAGCCAGCTACACCGAGCTGGCGCGCGCCGTCTCCATGTCGCCGAGCGCGGTGACCGAGCGGGTGCGCCGCCTGGAGGAGGCGGGCGTCATCCAGGGGTACGCGGCGGTCGTCGACCCCGAGCGCCTCGGTCTGCCGATCCTCGCGTTCGTACGCCTGAGGTACCCCAACGGCAACTACAAGCCCTTCCACGACCTGGTGGCCACGACCCCCGAGATCCTGGAGGCCCACCACGTGACCGGCGACGACTGCTTCGTCATCAAGGTCAGCGCCCGCTCCATGTCCCATCTGGAAGAGATCTCGGGGAGGATCGGCACGCTGGGCTCGGTGACCACCAGCGTGGTGTACTCCTCACCGCTGCCCCGGCGCCCGCTGGGCCACTGACCTCAGCCGACGCCCCGGTGCCGCAGCGCCGATCCCGCTCTCCCCTCCACGACCTCCAACTGCGCGTGGATCCACCGCCGCAGGTCGGCGACATGGCTGACGATGCCGACGCCGCGGTCGCGTTCGCGCAGCGGGTCGAGGAGGTCCAGGACCTCGTCCAGGGTCTGGTCGTCGAGGCTGCCGAAGCCCTCGTCGACGGCAAGTTCGAGTCCTGCGGATGCAGCAGCCCTGACCAGGCAAAACAGGGCATGAAAAGCCCCTCGGAGTGATCTCCGAGAGGCTCTCCTGTCCCTCCTGCACTTGGGTGGGGGCTACCTGGAATACGGCTCGGTTGCAGGGGCGTGCTGATCGATGGGTTTCTCGACGCCGTTGCGGCGCGGCACCAGGTCAACGGGTGCGTTGGCGGCTGCTTGTTCGAACTGCGGCAGCAGGCTGGTGCAGGTGTCGACGGTGAGTTGGTAGCTGCTGTGGCCGAGCAGGGCTTGGATCGCCGTAGCGAGATGGCCGGGCCCCCAATCCGCCGATCGCCACCGTAGGGGAGGGCTGTGGACGCGATCACCGAGAGCCACCTCGGCATGGGATGTGCCACATCGACAAACCCGTCGGATCTCGCGCGCCGGATCCAGACCTTCGAGAAGAGGATGACCGTGAACGGCATGTCGGCCCGGTATCGGCTCATCGTCGACTCCGAGGACGGAAACCGCGTCATCACCTTCCTCCCGGCAGGAAAGAGCTACACACCGTGATCACTGTGCAGTTCACCGTGCGGCCCGGCCAGGGCGCCGCCTGCGGCTTCGATCTGGGTGACATGGCCGTCGCCGGGGACCTCGGCACGGCCGACTCGGCCGGCCACGTCCCCGATCAGGGCATGATGATCTACCTTTCGGTCGTGCAGTTGTTGGACAGCCTGGCCGACTTTCTCCGGGGGAACGCCCGCGTACTGAGCTTCACCGGTGCCGGCACCTCCTTCGGTCTTGTCGTACGACGGACCAAGGACGGCCTGTCGGTCGCTTGCGAGAAGGGCGTCGTCACTCGGACGACGGCGCCGGAGCTCGCCTCCGCCGTACTGTGCGCGGCGGAGGACCTGGGTCCCGCCCTCCCTCCGGAAGACCCGATCGCATCCGACTGGGCAGCTGCCCTCACCGCGTTCCGTCCCCTCGTACCGGGCAGGAAGGAGTAGGTTCCGGCAGCCGGGACGACGGAGGCCGAGGTGCCTGAGGTGCCGTTGAACACGCTCGCGATGGTGGAGGGCATGGCGTCGCCGGCCGGTTGAGAGATGTCGCCGGGCATGACGCCCATGAGGCGGGTGTTGTTGCCCAGTCGGCCGAAGGCGACGAATTCGACACCGCCTTCCTCGTCCTGAATGGGTCGCCGCGCACCCCGACGATCCCCCGTACCCCGAAGATCAGCCAATACCTCGCCAAGCGGCCTACGGCCCGATGGTTCGGTGACTGGAACAAGGACATCCGCAGCGAAGTCGACGCCTGCGTGACCGCCGCAGCAGCCGCAGGAAGACTTCCGATCCTGATTGCCTGCAACATGTTCAACCGGGACAGCATCGGCGAATCCAGCGGTGGCACCACATCGCCGAACGCATACCGCGTGTGGATCGACGCATTGGCCGCCGGCACCGGGGATCGGGCGGCGACCGTGATTGTCGAGCCGGACTCTCTGGCTCAGCTGGGCATACTGCCCACCGAAGCGGCCCGCGCCGACCGTACGAGCCTGGTTTTCCACGCCGCCGAGTCGCCGGCCGCGTGCCCAGTCGTGAGTGCCTGCCTCGATGGCGGCAATGCCACCTGGATCAAGCCGGACACGATGGCCGAGCGGCTGACGGCCGCCAAGGTCGCAAAGGTGAGGGGATTCACGGTCGGCGTTGCGAACTTCCATGCAACGGACGTCTCGTGCACCAACGGTCACCAGGTCGCCGGGGCGCATTCATCGCTCGGCGTGCCCGGAGCACGGTTCGTCATCGACACCTCCCGCAACGGCAGCGGTTCTCTGGACACCGACAGTCGGCATGTCGACCGGTGTAACCCGGCAGGGCGTCGCCTCGGCATCCCGTCCTCCCTCCGAGTTGGCGACGCAGACTGCTGGCTGTGGGTCAAGCCCCCCGGAGACTCGGACGGTAGGTGCGGCACGGGTCCGGAGATTCCCGCCGGCACGTTCTCGTCCTTTCTTGCTGAGACCTTGATCGAGGGTCGATAGCTGCGCTGGGGGGACCGCCTCATGGGACCCAGACCCACTGGTGACGCCCCCAAGCTCCGTGGAGACTCCTCGGCACATCATGCAAGCGCGCGGTGGCACCGGCTCGGCCACCTCGTGGTGAGGGCTGCTCAAGTGCGCGCCCCGATGCTTCTCTGCACCCCTCGCCACGTCCGGGTGAACGCCCCGAGAGCAGTCACATACCGTGCACCCAGCAGACACAATATGTAAGGGACGGCGTGCTCGCTCGCGGGGGCGGGCGGTCCGGATCATGCCGCATCGGGAGGCGATGGTGACAGTGCCTCGAATGGCGTCGTTCCCCGCTCCTGCCTATGCCGGCTCGGCCGGTGAGGGCCATATTCGCGTACTTTGGGGCCAGTTGAGGCATGGGCCTGGACCAACAGGGGCCCTTGCGCTTGCGGGCACGGTGGCCGCCTCAGCGGTTGGCCTCCTGCCGAACCCAGGATGGGCCGAGCCGCGGTTCGACGACTGGTACACGACCGCTGCCCGGATCTCTTGCGCCGTGTCCCTTTTCGGGCTCGCGGTCACCGCGTTCCTCGGCTGTTACACAGGCATCCAGCACCGACGCAGCAATACGGGCTGGCTACGGACCACCGCCGCCCGTAGGGCGTTGCCATGCACACTGCTGGGGCTCGCGCCTGCAGTGGTGTGGCCACTGATCGGGTATGCGCTGGCGGCCGGCTTGCTCGCCGCGCGCACGGCATGGGAAATCGGACCGAGCACTGTCCCATGCGACTCTTTCTGTTACGACATGGCCCTGCTCGTGGCCTGTTCCTGCCTCGCTTACATGATTGGCCTTCTCCTTCCTCACCGACTGGCCATCGTGGGGACGACCGTAGGGGCAGTGGGTTATGACCTGGGTGTGTCCGAGAACTTAGGGCTGCGGCTGGAGCCAGGACCTGCGCTCTACAGCGGCCCCCTTATCCCCCAGTACGAGTATGCGCACTTCACGGATCCGACGGTGCGTTCTCTTGTACTGACTGCCTTGTTTCTGGGTCTCGCGGCAGCTGTCGTGGCCGCCCTCGCGCGGGCATGGAGGATGTCTTTAGTCCTCTGTGCCGGGACTGCCGTCGCGGTCGTCTGCGCCACGACAGCCGAGCCAGTGCATCGCCCCTGGCAATCCCATCACACACGCCTCACGTGCACCATTGGCATGCCGCACCTGTGCACGGTTCGGGGCCGGGAAGCAGACGCTGATCGATTTCGCGAAGCGGCGCAGCAGATCGAGACCAAATTGACCGGCGTGCGCGGAGCCCCCACTCACTACCTCTTTCACCCCATCAGCTACACCTCCTCTGCCGACAGCCTCACTACGGATTCAGTGTCCTGGACGATCACGTTGTCCGACGACGACCCGTCGTATCAGATCGAAGACGCCACAGAGCGGATCGCCTGCGTGGGCGGTGGCGATTGCGACATGACAGCCAGAACGGCCGTACGGGAGTGGCTCCTGCCGGCTTCTCGTCGAGACCTCGATCAGCTCCCTGGCGTCCGGCGGTTGGTCGCACTGCTAGACGCACTTCCTCGAACCGAGCGCGCCGCTTGGCTTACTTGCTACCTCGACGCCGTCAAGGGCGGCAAGGCGCCTCCTGCAATCCCCGCACCGTCAAAGGCATCAATCCCATGACCGACTCGTCTTCGCCCACCGCGCCAACGACCTCGCCTTCTGCCAATTGCGGTCATCTTTCCGCCCGCTGGGTAGACCTGTACGCGCGCGGCTCGCTGCCGCAGAACTCCCTTGCGCAAGCTGAGGCGCACCTGAACATGTGTGGTGCCTGCACCGACGCCGCCGCTGCCGCATGCCTGAGGGCGCACAGACTCCGGCTCGGCGCCGGCAGTGTGCTACTCGCTCGTCGTCCCGAGTTGCCGCCCTGGCTCCGGGCGGCACACGGGATTCGGCTCCCATGGCTCGTCGCCATGCTCGCAGTGTGCATTGCCAGTGTCGCACTCGCCACAGCTGCACACGTCAATTCAGTACTCCCGCTGCTGTTGCTCACCGCACCCCTGTTCCCTCTCTTGTGTGTGGGTGCGAGCTACGGCGGCAATGCCGATCCGTTCGCAGAGGTGACCCGTACCACCCCAACCGGGGGCCTACGTATTCTGCTCATCCGCACAGGACAGATTCTGGGCCTTTGCGTCCCCCTGCTGACCGGCGCTGCATTTGTGCTTCCGTCCAATCGCGGAACCCCTGCCCCCGCTGCCTGGCTGCTGCCGTGCCTGGCGCTCACACTGGCCGCGCTGGTCCTCAGCTCCTACCTCGGGAGCTGGCCTGCTGCCCTGATCACGAGCGGAGGTTGGCTGCTGGCCATCGCCGCCGTGGCACCGCCCATCGCCGAACAGGTCGCCAAGAAGCGCCACGCAGGGACCCCAGAAGCATTGCTCGTCGAGGCGTTGCCCGATGTCGCCAATGGGCTCATCGGCTCGGGCTCCCAGATCCTGTATGGCGTCGTCGCCACCGTCTGTGCCGAGCTGCTCGTGCTGCGCCGCCACGCCTTCGACCGTCCGGGGGCTCGATGATCCGTGCCACAGGGCTAGGCGTGCGCCGTCGTCGCGCCCTTGTTCTCGACGGCATCGATCTCGAACACGGACCGGGTGTGCACGCGCTTCTCGGGCCCAATGGGGCTGGCAAGTCAACCCTGTTGCAAATACTCGCAACAGCGACTGCCCCGAATGAGGGCTCACTCACATTACTTGGACGCGATCCCAGAATCCCCGCCCAGCGATTGGAGATCCGGCGCCGATTGGGCTACCTTCCGCAGGAATTCGGCGTCTTCCGATCGTTCACCGTGCGCGAATTCGTATCGTACGCCGCATGGTTGAGGGAGATGCCGACGGGTCGCATCGCGAGTGCGGTTACGCATGCACTCGATGCCGTCGGACTCAGCGAGCACGCTGGAATGCGGCTGCGCAGGCTCTCCGGTGGGATGAAGCAGCGACTCGGAATCGCGCAGGCCATCGTCAACGTCCCTTCTCTGCTGTTACTCGACGAGCCCACGACTGGACTCGACCCGCAGCAGCGGACCGACTTCCACGAACTGATGCATAGGCTGGGCCAGGAGGCATGCATCGTCGTTTCCACGCATCTGATGGAGGACGTTGAGGGCTTCTGTGATGACGTGACCGTGCTGGTGACGGGTCGAGCGGTGTTCAGGGGCTCACCCACCGAGCTCGCCCAGGCTGGCGGCTACGGAACGGTGCTGCGCCGGACACAACGGGACGCCGTCTGGCCCCCCTGAGCCCGCCGGGGTAGGCAGGCCGAGATCTTTCATCCACCGTCATCGTGCCCACCCACGGTGATCTCCGGGATCGCCGGCCCGAGCGGGGCGTCAGGAGCCAAGCGGGCCTTCTTCCTGTCCACGTTCACTGCCTGGCCGACCCGGTCCCGCGAGCCCAGTACGCAAGAAGGTCGCACAGGGAAAGCATCACACCCAAGCCTTCCTCTGCCTCGCGAGACGACGAGCCGACATGCTCTTCGCGATGCTCCGCGACGGCACCTTCTACGACCCCCAATCCGCCCTCACCGATTGACAAAACCCATGGAGACACCGGACACCTCCCGCAGCGCATTGGTCGCGCAGTGCACCTCTCCGCCGACCATGTGCGCCCAAGAGAAGTCCTCCACCCAGCGCACCCGGACACCCTGTGCGGCCAGGCGTCGGCCGGCTTCCTCCCGGAAGAGGTCGTGCCCGGCGACCCGGGGACCGTGCGGGTCGGGGGCGGCGTAATCGCGGGCGGACAGTGAAAGGCCGTTGGCGAGTGCGGGCGAGGCGGCAAGGTACCGGCGGGGCAGGCCGTCGCCCGGTTCGGCCCGGATGTAGAGCACCGGCAGACGGACGATGTCCTGTGGCCGTAGCCCGGTCGCCCGGAGCAGAACCTTCAGCTGCGTGTCGAGATGGCGGGCGGCATCCGCGTTGTCGCCACGCGTCGCGTCCATCCGCAGGTACTCGTCGATGGTGGGCTTCATGTCGGCCTCGGTACCCGCGAACAACCGCTGTCCGCCCTCTCCCGCGCGCTGTGCCCGCCGCAACAGGTCGACGGCGAGCCGGGGGTCACAGACCGCGAGCGTCCAGCCGCGGGCGTTGTCCGCCCGTACGACATGCACGGTCTCGTCTGCGTGCCCGACCACCAGCCATGAGGTGTCCAGCACCACCGGCGGCTGCTGCCTCTGGGCTCGCAGCATCCGTATGAACGAGGGATCGGGGCGGCGTTGCACACTGCTTCCGTAGAGGATGCGGCCGTGTGGAAAGCCGTCGTAGGGCGGCAGCGACTCGATGTTGCCGGTGAAGTTCAGCAACTCGTCAACGTTCGGATCGCGGTGTGTCGTGTACTGCTGGACGATGCCGATGTCCGGCCCGCGTAGATCCCGGAACAGCAGCCGCCCGGCCCGTCGGAGGCTTGCGCTGCGCCCGTCGTGCGATGCCCAGTAGTTGGGTGAGCGAAGCAGGATACGGAGGGTGTGCGGGCCGTCGGGTGTGGGGCGGGTGACATAGGCGGGTTCGGCGATGTCCTGGCGCCAGATGTCCCGCCACCACTGTGAAGTACCCTTCTGGAAGGTCAATTGATGGTCCGTCATTCCCGCCGCGCGGGTCGCCTTGCGCAGTGAATCAGCGAATTGCCGCCACTGGCCGGGCGGCCGGGTCGCGGCCGGTACCTCGACCGGCTGGCCCTTGCCGGGGCCCGGAGCAGCCGCGAACACCTGCTGCGCACGCTGCAGATCGTGCTGGAGAAGGACGGGGGCGATATGCAGTGCGAGGCGGGCCGTTCGCGCGCCCGAGCCCTCGGTGACGGTGAGCTTCAGCGAGATCCGGCCGTCCCACCGCTTCGGGTCGCGCACGATGTCCCGGCCCTCGACGGCCAGCTGCGCCCCGTGCCGTAGCTCCGACGCGGTCAGCTGCCCATCGCTGCCCACCGACACGTAGTTGCCGCCGCGCCGCACGAAGATCCGTACGTATTGTCCCTGCTCGGCCGGTACGAAGACCCGGCCGCGGGCATGCGTCGTGGTCGTCATGGGGGCGAGCCGCACCGGCGTCAGATCCGCAATGTCCCGTGGCCCGTTGACGATGTCGTCCGCGGCGTCATTGCAGCCGGCCAGCCGCTTGTCGACGGCCACGTCGAGGCGGTCCAGGTCGCCCGGCCGCAGGGTGCAGCGCCGAGAGTCGTCGTCGAGATTCGGCAGGACGACGGTGCCTTGCGCAGCCGTGAGCCGCGGGCCGGGCGGTAAGGCAGTGCTCACCCCGGCGGCCGGCAGTTCGCAGGCCACTGACGCTATGACGGCCAAGGTCACTGCTCCGCAGGTCAAGGCGGGTTTTGTGGCCGGCAGCAGCTGGCGCTGCCGACGATGTGGAGTGGTCATACGGGCGGGCCCCCCTCGCGTCCTGCGGCCGTCAGCCCGCGTTGCGGACGACGGCCGATTGCACGGTCATTACTCTCCCGCCCATCCGCCGCGACTTCGTCAACCGCCGGGTTGAATCCGGGTTGAATACGGACTGGTCCCTTGGATGCAGTGCTGGGGAAGCCGCCTCCACCCTCGGTACCAGGCCGATGGGAGGGGGCCGGTCGAAGAGTCGGTCGCAGAGTCCCGACCCGTGGGTTGACAGGGGTACAAAACGAGGGTCGCCCCGGCCAAGCCGGCCCAGCCCCACACCTTCTGGACGGACCAGTTCCGACCAGGCAAAACAGGGTATGGAAAGCCCCTCGGAGCAATCTCCGAGGGGCTCTTTCGGTGGCTGGGGGACAACCGGGGACAGCGCGATCAGGCGGCGCCCCGCGCCTCGTTCCGAGGGGCGGGGCGTACGACGCGCAGATGCCGATCCACCTGCTACTTCCGCGGCCGAGGCGGGTGTCGGATCTTGCTGTGCCTCTCCTCCCTCGCGGACTGGGGTGGGGGCTGCGTACGTTCTCACCG
Source organism: Streptomyces sp. NPDC020362 (assembly GCF_040642095.1). Taxonomy (NCBI): domain Bacteria; kingdom Bacillati; phylum Actinomycetota; class Actinomycetes; order Kitasatosporales; family Streptomycetaceae; genus Streptomyces; species Streptomyces sp. NPDC020362. The sequence goes on along the minus strand of NZ_JBFAET010000040.1, from coordinate 44,281 downwards.
AGTTCCTCAAGCCCAAGGCCCGTGAGGGACTGGAAACTCTGCAGCAGGACATTGGGGCAGAGGTCGGCCGTCTGCGTGCGCACATTGAACGTGGCGACGAGCGGTTCGCCGGGCTGAAGGACCTGGGCGGTGAGGCGGGCTACACCTCCTGGTAGCCGCTTGCCTGCAGGGTGAACAGCTGGGCGTACGTACCTCCGTCCAGGAGCAGTGCGTCGTGGGTGCCCTCCTCGGTGATCCGGCCGTCGGCCAGGACGACGATCCGGTCGGCGTCGCGGACCGCGCCGAGGCGATGGGAGATCAACAGGCTGGTGCGGTGGGCTCGGTGGTGGCGCAGGCGCAGATGGACGTCGTGTTCGGCCTCGGCGTCCAGGCCGGAGCTCGGCTCGTCGAGGATGAGCAGGTCGGGTTCGTCGCGAACGAACGCCCTTGCCACGGCCAGGCGTTGCCACTGGCCTCCGGAGAGTGCAGTGCCCGTTTCGTCGTCGTGCTGGGCCTCCTGGGCGAACATGCGGCTCAGCATGGTGTCGTAGCCGTAGGGGAGTTGGGACAGCATCTCGTGAACTCCCGCCCTTTGAGCCGCTTCCCGGATCTTGCGTGGCTCCGTGAGCGCCTCGACGTCTCCGATGGCGATGTTCTCGGCGGCGGTGAGGTCGTAGGGCACGTAGTCCTGGAACACGGCACCGAGACGCCGGCGCAGCTGTGGCACCGGGACCTGGCGGATGTCGACGCCGTCCCAAAGCACCGCGCCGCGCGTCGGGTCGTAGAAGCGGCAGAGGAGTTTGACGAGGGTGCTCTTGCCCGCACCGTTCTGGCCGACGAGGGCGACGGCCTCGCCGTACGGGATGAACAGGTTCACTCCGCGCAGGATCCAGGGGTGGTCCTCGGCGTAGCGGAACCAGACGTCACGGAATTCGACTCCCCTGCGCAGGGCGGGCAGGCGTGCCTGCGCATTCAGCGGGTCGGTCGGGCCTTCGAGGTCCGGGCCCGCCCGTACGACCGCGAGGTAGTGGCCCATCATCAGCAACTGCTGGTGACCGTCGGCGAGTGACCGAATGAGGCCGGACAACGCGGCCTGCACGCCGACGACGGCGGCCACGAACATGGATACCTCACCGACCGTCAGCTGACCGCGACGGGCCGCGAGTGCAGCCCAGATCAGACCCGTACCGGCGACGAGTGCGCTGATCAGGGCGAGCAGACCCTGCGTCAGGAACTCGTGGCGGTGCGCGCGGTGGGTCACGGCGTCGGCCCTCCGGCGTTCCGCGAGCATCCGCTCCTTGAGGAACCCGCCCGCTCCGAACAGGCGGATCTCTTTGGCCGCGTCCAAGCCGGAGAGCAGCATCTGGTAGAAGAACTCCCGCCGTTGGGCCGCGCTGACGCGCCATTCGGTGCGCGCACGGCGGCGGGAGAGCTTCAGCTCGGCGACCAGAGCCGGTAGGGCGCCGGCCGTGACCAGCACGGTCATGGTCGCGTCCACCGCGTACAACGCGGTCAGGAAGCCGACTGTGGTCAGCGCGCCGCCGCCGACCCGCAGGCTGTCGTCCACCAGGCGCCCGATCGACTGCCCGGCCGCGCCGCGCGCCATGCGCAGCCGGTCCTGGAAGGCGGGGTTCTCGAACCGCGCCAGACCGTGGAACGAGTTCACCGCGCTGTACAGCCGGTCCACCGCGCGCAGGCTCGCCGCACGATTGAACCGAGCGCCCACGAACTGGCTCAGCAGCGGCAGCAGCGCCGCCACCAGCCCCGTGGCGGCCAGCCCCGCGGCCAAGGCGAACAGCTCCGTCCCTCCGACACCCGTGAGGCGGTCGAGGACGAGCCTGGTCAGCCAGGCCGTCACCACCGGAACCGCCGCCAGCGCCACCGTGAGGGCGACGAGCGCCGCCAGGTCCCAGGGTGCCGCCCGCCAGGCCAGGACAGCGGTGCTGCGCGCGGTGTCGGCCGCGGCCCCGGCAGTGAGCCTGTCCTGCGCCTCGCTCATACGGCTCATACGCCGACGCCCGCCCGGTCGCGGGCCGACCGGCGCGGCAGGGTGCGCCCGGTGCCCGCAACCCGGCCGTCCGCCCCCATCTCGGCGTATGCGGGCAGGCCCTGGAGGGCGAACGCCGTGGTGAGGTCGCCGCCCATGTCGGTGACCGCCACGCGGGCCACGGGGATCAGGCGTTCCAGGTACGGCTCGGGGTCGCCCGGCTCGTCCCCGTCTCGGACGACGACGGCCAGCACCTGGTCCCGGCCGTATTCGCGGGCCCGCTCCACCACGTAGGGCAGGGTCTCCTCACAGGCGGGACAGTCCGGTGACACGAAGACGACCACGAGCCCATCGGGCAGGCTCTCGTGGGTGAAGGGCCGCCCGTCGACGTCCACGGCGGAGAAGGCACCCACCGGTGCACCGACGGCGAGTCCCGAGGCCCGGTCCCATTCCTGGCCCGCCGATGAGGCGGGACGCTCCCGGAGCCTGCGGACGACTCCGAACGTCAGGGTCAGGTTGAAGATGCACAGGAGCGCGAGCAGGAGCACGGCGGCAGTCAGACAGGGCATGGCGAAGTGTCCTTCCAGCGAGAGGTGTTCGGGGAGGGGTCTCAGTCGGCGCGCGCCAGGCGCCGGACGACGACGCCGACGATCTGGTTCTCGCGGAAGTAGCCGCAGAACCGCGAGTCCAGGCTTTCGTCGGGGTTGTCGCCCAGCAGGACGACCCGGCCGGGCGGCACCCGGGCGCCGGGCTTCTGCCGTACGGCGGGGACGACGTGCCCCGGCACCGGGTCACCGGGCAGGGCCACAGCACGCTTGATCAGCCAGGTCGGCAGCGTCATGGCGTCCCAGCGCCCGCCGGCCGGAGGGCGGGACACCACCAGGTCACCCGCGCGGACCCGGGCGAGCGCGGAACGGCGGACCAGGACCCGGTCCCCGGCAGCGAGGGTGGGGAGCATGCTGACGCCGGCGACGGTGACGACGACGTACCGCTGTCGCGCCAGCACCAGACCGCCGCCGACCGCCAGTGTGACCAGCCCGGTGCCCACCACGGGGAGGTTCATCCGCGGACCCTCCCCGTGCTCTTCGCGTCCGACCGGCCGACGAGATACGCCAGTTCGTCCAGGGCGACGGTGACGAGCGCGAGGAACGCCCCCGCGCCGGCCGTGAACAGGTATACGGCGGGCCGAGAGGTGGCGGTGGTGGTGCCCGCCGTCATGAGCTGAGCCACCAGACCGGCCGAGGCGGCGCACAGGAGACCCACGTTGCGCAGCACATGCCGGGGAGCGACGGGTTGTCCGCCTCCTCCGAAGCAATGGCACGCCACCGTCTCGTCCCTGCGCAGCGCCCCGACCAGCACTGCGGTGAACGCCGCCAGCAGTACGGCGGCCAGGGCGAACCCGGCGGTCACGGTCGAGGGCACCGCGAGGGCGCCGACCACCGCCGCCTCGGCGCCGACGACGAGCACGGCGACGGGTCTCGTCCGGCCGCGCAGGGCGGGGGCCAGCCGCGCCATCGCGACCCTGAAGCCGGTGAAGGCGGCGGTGCCGCGGACCTTGCCGACGACTGAGCAGAAGAAGACCAGGCCGAGGAAGATCCGGCCGGTGTCGATCACATGGTTCACCGGGCTGAGTCCTTCGATTGACCGGAACACGTAGGTCGGGGAGGCACGGGCCCGGCTGCTCCCCCTGGGCGGCCGGACCCGTACCTTCGAGGTCAGGGCCTCAGCAGCCGCACCACTTCTTGTAGTCCCGGTCGTTGCACGGGTCGTACGCCCAGTACGCCTTCTTCTGGGGGCACCTGTTGTAGGGAATGCACTCGTACTGCCAGCACGACACAGCCGAGGCTGCTGCCCTGGGAGCCACCTTCTCCAGCAGACGGTCCGAGACCGCCTGAATGACGACACGCATGATCCGTTCCTCCTTCTGAGGGGTGGGTGACACGGGGGGACGCGCCCCCTGGGAATGCCCGGGGCGCCCGGCCCCGTTGGACGGCAACGAGACTGCGGGGCCGCACTCGTCCGGCACAACCACCTCTGCCCGTCCCGGACACCCCGCCGCTGTCCGGCGTGGTCAGGGGCCTGTCCGAATCTCCTGTCCCGCGGTGTCCGGACCGCCGGGAGCAGCCGGCGAGAGGGCGAGGGTGCGTGAGGGAAGCACCTCGTGGGACTGGGAATGTCCCGTTCATTCCGCTGTTTGACCGGATCCGCGTTTGTTGGACCGAGCCGGACCAATGAGCATGTGGGCGTGGGCGCGGACAGGGCGGGGAAGTTCGATCTGCGGGGCGTCAGTGACAGCGCAGCCCTCGCGGGTCTGCTGCGCGAGCTGAAGCAGCGGTCCGGTCTGACCCTGCGCGAGTTGGAGGAACGGGCCCGTGCGCGGGGTGAGCTCCTGGCCCGCAGCACGGTCAGTGACATGCTCCGTGGCACACGTCTGCCGGCCCCCGAGACCATGGCGGCGTTCGTCCGCGCCTGCGGTGCGCCCGAAACGGACGTCCACACCTGGCTGGAGGCCAGGCAACGGGCCGAGGAAGGGGCGAGCGCACGGCCCTCCGAGACCGCCCCCGACCCGCATTCCGCCGACGTTGCCGGGGCGCGGCGGCGGATCCGGTTGTGGTCGGCGGTCCTGCGGCTCGGCGGGCTGCGGCGGCGGACCCGGCTGTGGGTCCTGGCCGGGGCCGTGACGACGGTCCTGGTCACCGTCACCGTATGGACGCTCTCGGCGGCCGTGGGGTCCCCTCCCCCGTCCTCACCGACCGTCCCTCCCGACACGAACGCGGCGGCCCGGAAGTCCCTGCGGGGCTTCGCGGAGATCCGCCCGGCCCGCACCCCCCAGCTGTGTCTCACCGAGGGCCGGGACACCCGGGGCGAATACCAGAACGCCGTCGCGGCACAACTCCCCTGTGAAGAGGCCAGACCGCCGCACACGTACCTCAGGCCCGTCGACCCCGCCGCAGCGAGGACGTCGTACTTCATCGAGTGGCAGCACCCGCAGCACGGGAGGGGCTGTCTGACCCTGCGTCGCGAGGGGCCCGGCAAGGACCTGCTGGAACCATGGCCATGGAAGAGCTGCGACTCCACTCGCACCTACCAGCACTTCCGCATCGAGCCCGTCGCCGCGGCCGACGCCCGCTACCGCCTCCGCCTGGAGGACACCCAACGCTGCGTGGGCCTCCGCGACGATTCCACCGAGATCGGAGCCGACGTGACGGTGGAACCCTGCAGCAGGGCAACAGACCAGGAGTTCCTGATCAGGGCGGCGGCCTGAGCGGCCGCGCTTCCCGTACAGGTGTCCCGGCCCTGCGGGCCGTCAGCGCGTGGGCCACCTCTGCACCAGCAGACTCACCAGCAACAGCAGGGCACCGCCGGCTCCGATGACCGCGTACACCACCGGCGCCAGGCCCGGTGCATGGGCAGTGTCTGGTCGGCCAGACCGTATGCGAAGAGCTCGCGAACTCAGATCGGCGGTGGTCAGTCGAATCCCTCGCTGCTCGCCACTTGGGACAGCGGACACGCCGGCGGGTCCGACTCACGCGACGGCTGTTCCCAGGACTGTCCGGGACAGGCAGAGAACGGAAGGGCAAAGAAGATCAAGGAAGAAGACGGAAAGACATGGTGACGAACCCATCCCGGCTGGACGCAATGTACTGGCCGGCAAGCGACGGTTCACGAGCCGTCCGTGCCCCGGTGCCGCAGCGCCGATCCCGTTCTTGCCTTCACGACCTCCAGCTGCGTGTGGATCCGCCGCCGCAGGTCGGCGACATGGCTGACGATGCCCACGCTGCGATCACGCTCCCGCAGTGAGTCGAGGACGTCCAGGACCTCGTCCAGGGTCTGGTCGTCGAGGCTGCCGAAGCCCTCGTCGATGAAGAGGGTGTCCAGCCGGACGCCTCCGGCCTCGTCGGTGACGACGTCGGCGAGGCCGAGGGCGAGGGCGAGGGAGGCGAAGAAGGTCTCGCCTCCGGACAGGGTGGCCGTGTCCCGCTCCCGGCCGGTCCAGGCGTCCACGACATGCAGCCCGAGGCCGCTGCGGCCGCGTCCGGTGCGGTCGTCGGAGTGGACGAGGGTGTAGCGGCCGGAGGACATGCGCTGCAGCCGTACCGTCGCGGCGGCCGCGACCTGTTCCAGACGGGCCGCCAGCACATACGACTCCAGGCGCATCTTGCGTTCGTTGTCGGCCGAGGTGCCCGCGGTGAGGGCGGCCATGCGGGCCACCCGGTCGTACTCCTCGCGCAGCGGGGCGAGCCGGCGTACGCCCTCGGCGGCGCGGGCGGAGAGCCGGTCCAGCTCGGTGCAGCAGCGGGCGGCCGCGTCGCGCGCGGAGGCCGCCGCGCGAAGGCGTCGGTCCGCCTCGGCCGCGATCCGTTCCGCCGCGGCGAGGTCGGCGGGCGGCTGCTGGGCGGCGGCCGCGGTGTCGGCTTCGGCCAGGACGGTCCGCACGGCCGCTTCCTCCGACTGCCGCTCGTCCAGGAGGTGTTGCAGTTCGCGGTGGGCGGCTCGGTCCAGGAGGGCGGCGGCCGCGGCCTGCGGGGTGTCGAAGCCCGCGCGGTAGGCGGCGTCGGCGAGGCGGGCGTCGGCGTCCTTGAGCCGCCGGGCCGTGTCCTCGGCGGCGCGCGCGGCGTCGGCGGCGTCGGTGAGCAGCGCCGCCTGCCGCTCCAGCTGGGCGGCGCGGGCGGCCACGCTGTCGGCAGCCCCGCGCGCTAGCGTCAACTCCTCTTCCAGGGCTGCCTGTTCGCGCTCCAGGCTCTCACGACGGGTCAGGCGGGAGGCGGTCCGTACAGCGGCCTGCTGACGGTCGGCCAGGCGCCGCTCGCGCTCGTGCTCGGCCCGTCGCAGCTCCTCGTGGGCGGTGTGCAGGACGGAGGCGTCGCGGCGGGCGCGCGCGTACTCCTGCTCCAGTGCGTCCGCCTCGGCGGCGAGTCGGTCGGCGGGCGTGTCGCCGGCCTCGGCGGTGGCGGCGGCCAGCGCCTGGCGGACGGTGCCCAGGTGCCGCTCGTCCTCGGCGTGCTGTTCGTCGGCCCGCTGGTGGGCGGCGAGTGCGCGCTCCTCGGCCTCGCGGTCGACGTGCCCGGCGTCCTTGCGGGCGGGCGTGGGGTGTTCGGTGGCTCCGCAGACGGCGCAGGGCTCGCCGTCGGTGAGGTGGGCCGCGAGTTCGGCGGCGATGCCGGTGAGGCGCTGTTCCTTCAGGTCGAGCCAGTGGGCGCGCGCGTCCAGTGCCCGCTGTTCGGAGGCGAGCGCCCGGCGCTGTGCCTCGTCCAGGTCGGCGGCCAACGCGTCGCGCGTGCGGGCGGCGTCGAGGCGCCGGCGCGCGGGTTCGCGCCGGACGGCGAGCTGCTCGGCGCGGGTGGCGGCCTCCTGGGCGGACTCGATACGGGTCTGGAGTGCCGCGCGCGCGGTGTCCCAGTCGGCGAGCCAGGCTTCGGCCTCACGCAGGACGTCCTCGTCGGCGCGCTCCTGCCGGTCCAGCCCGGAGCGCTCGTCGACCAGCTCGGCGAGCCGCTGTTCCGCGCGACGGGCCGATTCCAGACCGCCCAGCTGCTCGGCGGCGCCGCGCGCGGCGGCCGCGAGACCCGTGTGACCGGCGTCGGCGAAGGAGTCGGGGAGCAGGCTGCGCGCGCGTGCCTCGCTCTCGGCGGCCCTGTGGTGCTCGGTCTCGACGGCGTCCCGCAACTCCAGGGCGGGTGCGACGGTCTCCGCCTTGCGGGCGCGCTCCATGCGCTCCTGCGCCTCGCGGTGCGCGCCCGCCTGCTCCTCGAGGAGTGCGGCCCGGCGCCGCGCCTCGGCGAACCGGCTCTGCAGCCGCGCGAGTTCGCGTACGTCACCCAGGGCGCGCTGGGCCGCGGCGTGGGCGGACTCGGCGGCGGACAGGCGGCAGTGGGCGAGCGTGAGGTGCTCGCGGGCGGTGCTGCGGGCCACTGCGGCGGTCTCCAGGACGGCCTCCGCGAGGCCCGGCTCGCCGGGGCTCAGCTCGGGCAGCTCCATGGCGTCGCCCGCCTCCTGCTCCATGCGGTGGGCGTCCGCGAGGAGCGTGGCGTCGCCTTCCCGCACCCGGGCCTCGGTCGCGCGTCGGCGCTCGGCGAGCCGCTTCTCGACGTCGGCGAAACGCCGGGTGTCGAAGAGACGGCCCAGCAGGCGGCCGCGGGCCTCGGCGTCCGCGCGCAGGAAGCGGGCGAAGTCGCCCTGGGGCAGCAGGACGACCTGGCAGAACTGCTCGCGGCTCATCCCGAGCAGCTGGGTGATCTCCTCGCCGATCTCCTGGTGGGAGCGGCTGAGGTCCTTCCAGGTGGCGGCCGGGGCGTCGTACTCGCGCAGCCAGGTCTGTGCCTTGTCGACCGTGGTGCCCTTGCCCCGCAGCTTGGGCCGCTCCCACGGCGGCTGCCGGGTGATCTCCAGCCGGCGCCCCGCGACGGTGAGTTCGAGGCGGACCTCGGTGCGGGTGCGCGGCTCGGCGTGGTCGCTGCGCAGGTTCATGCCCTGGCTGCTCTGGCGGGCTCCGGGGACGGAGCCGTAGAGGGCGTAGCAGACGGCGTCGAGGACGGAGGTCTTGCCCGCGCCGGTGGGGCCGTGCAGCAGGAACAGTCCGGCGGCGGATAGCGCGTCGAAGTCCACCGTCTGGGCACGGCCGAAGGGCCCGAAGGCGGTGATGTCGAGCCGGTGGAGCCTCACCGGGCCACCTCCCGGACGGTGGCGTCTGCGCGCACCGCGTCGAAGGCCTCGCCGAGCACGGCCGCCTCGCGCGGGTCCGGCCCGGCACCGCGCACATGGGCCACGAAGTCCTGGGCGATCTGGTGGTCGCTGCGGCCCGCGAGCCGCCGGGCGTACGACACCTGGGGGTCCTCGCCGGCGCGCTCGGGGGCGAAGACGAGGCTGAGGGTGTGCGGGAAGCGCTCGGTGAGCCGGGCCATGGGGTCGGCCGGGCGGACCGGGTCGGTGAGGGTGGCCTCGACCCAGGCGTCCTCGTGGCGTGCCAGCCCGGGGTCGGCGAGGAGGTCGTCGAGGGTGCCGCGGATGCGGGCCAGCGGGCGTGGCACCGGGCAGTCGACGCGCTCGGCGGTGACGGAGCCGTCGGCGTCCAGGTCGACGAGCCACATGCTCTTGTGGTGGTCGGCCTCGGAGAAGGAGTACGCGAGCGGGGAGCCCGCATAGCGCACCCGCTCGGTGATGGTCTGGCAGCCGTGCAGATGTCCCAGCGCCACGTAGTCGACGCCGTCGAAGACCGCGGCCGGTACGGCGGCCACTCCGCCGACGGTGATGTCCCGCTCGCTGTCGCTGGCCCGGCCGCCGGTGACGAAGGCGTGGGCGAGGACGACGGAACGGGTGCCGCGGGCGCGGCCGGCGAGGTCGGCACGGACGCGGTCCATGGCGGCCGCGAGCACGGTCTCGTGCCCCGCCTTCTCCACCGCGAACTCGTCCCTGACCAGCGCGGGCTCGAGGTACGGCAGGCCGTAGAAGGCGACGTCGCCGTGCGCGTCCGCCAGCAGGACCGGGGTGCCGGCGGCGGACGGCTCGGTGCGCAGATGGATGCCCGCGCGGTCGATGAGGCCTGCGCCGACGCCGAGACGGCGGGCCGAGTCGTGGTTGCCGGAGATCATCACCGTGGGCACGCCGAGGTCCGCGAGGCGGTGCAGGGCATCGTCGAACAGCTCGACCGCGGCGAGCGGGGGCACCGCACGGTCGTACACGTCCCCCGACACGACCACCGCGTCCACCGCGTGCTCACGCACGGTGGCGACGAGGTGACCGATGAACTCGGCCTGGGCCCCGAGCATGTTCACCCGGTGGAAGGCCCGGCCGAGATGCCAGTCGGACGTGTGCAGGAGTCTCATGATCCCCGAGACTAACGGCCGGGTCTGACATCACGGGCGGTTACTCCCGTATCAGCCCGTCATGGCCCGCCCACAGTGCGCCCCTTATATCCGATTAGGCCGGAACGTCACGCATCTCCGTAGGCTTCTCCGCCCAGTTCGAACCCGGCAGCGCCCGCCGTCGCATCGGCCAGCCACGCCCGGAAGGCGTCGACGTCGGCGTCCGGCAGGCCGATCTCGATGGTGACGGCCTCGCCGTAGCGGACGTCCCGGACCTCGCGCCCGGTGGACCGCAGATCGTTCTGGACCTTGCCGGCGCGCTGGTGGTCGACGGTCACCGTGGCCAGCCGGAACCGGCGCCGGGTGAGCGTGCCGAGGGCGTCGAGGGCCTCGCCGACCGCTCCGCCGTAGGCCCGGATGAGGCCGCCGGCGCCGAGCTTGACCCCGCCGTAGTGGCGGGTGACGACGGCCACGACGTACCGCATGTCGCGGCGCAGCAGCATCTGGAGCATCGGGACGCCGGCCGTGCCGCCCGGTTCGCCGTCGTCACTGGCCTTCTGCACGGCCGCGTCGGCGCCGATGACGTACGCCCAGCAGTTGTGCGTGGCGTCGGCGTGCTCCTTGCGGACGGCCGCGACGAACTCCTGGGCCTCCTGCTCGGTGGCCGCCGGGGCGAGGGCGCACAGGAAGCGGGAGCGGTTGATCTCGGTCTCGTGCACGCCCGCGCGGGCGACTGTGCGGTACTCGTCCTGCATCCCGCCAGCCTATGCGGGCCGCCGCGGCCGCCCACACCGCTCTCCTCCGACGCCGACTCCTGCTCCCCCTCCCCTGGCTCCTGCTCCCCCCCGCCTTGCCCTAGCCCTTGCCCTTGTCCTTCGCTCCGCGCGGGACGGTGAACGACGTCAGCAGGGCCGTGCCCGGAGCGAGAGCCGGCCAGCCGGTGCCGCGCCAGGCCAGCACGGCGATCGCGGAGGTGGGGAACTTCACACGCACCCGGTCGAGCGCGTCGTCGAGCCCGTCCCCGGCCAGCTCCACGACCAGGTCCTCCAGCCCCGGGTTGTGTCCGACGAGCAGCAGCGTCTCCACCTCGCGCGGTGCCTCGCGCACGACCTCCAGCAGGTCGGGCACGTCGGCCGCGTACAGCCTTCGGTCGTAGCGCACCGGCGGCGGTGTGCCCCACTGGCCGGAGGCCAGTTCCCAGGTGCGGCGGGCTCGCACGGCGGTGGAGCACAGGGCGAGGTCGGGCAGGCAGTCGGCCTCCGCGAGGGCACGGCCGGCGGCCGGGGCGTCCCTGAGGCCGCGCGGCGCCAGCGGCCGGCGGCGGTCCTCGACGCCCCCGGGCCAGGCGGACTTGGCGTGCCGCAGCACGACCAGCCGGCGCAGCGGGCCCGCGCCCGCACGTTCGATCATGCGAGGCTCCCGAGGTCACGGGCGAGGTCGAGGGCGAGCAGACGGTCCGCGTAGACGTAGGTCTCGAACCGGGCGCCGTCCGGCAGCCCCGGCGCGCGCTCCACGTCCCGCAGCACGTCCAGCACCGCGGGCAGATCCAGGTCGTCCTCCCAGGCGGCCCGCAGACGCGCCCGTACCTCGTCGGGCACCGGACGCGAGGGCTGTCGCGCCCACCCGGCGACGGCGCGCCGCCAGTGGGCCAGGACCGACGCGGCCTCGGCGAGCCGGCCGGCGTCCAGGCGCACCGGCGCGTTCCGCGGCACGGAGAGGAGGGCGAGACGCAGGACGGTGGGGTCCCCCAGGAGGGCGGAAAGACCGAGAGGTGGGCGGTCGCCGGGCGGCCGGGGCGCAGGGGCGGGAGTCTCCCCGGAGGTGGCGGCATGAGTGTCCCCTGGCGCGGGGGCAAGGGCCTCTCCCGGTGCGGGGGCATCGGCGTCCCCGTGGATCGTCGCCGGGGCGACGGCGAGGAGGGGCCCCTCGGCAGGGGGATCCTCGGTGCTCTCCGCCACCACGTGGATCACCTGTGCCTCGCCCAGCCCGGACGCGAGGTCGCGGCCGTCCTCGAAGGGGCGGATGGCCAGGGTCGTCGCGGCCGCACGCAGCTCCGCGGGCCGACGGGGCGCGGTGAGGATGGTCCAGACGGGGGTGCCGCCGAGTTCCAGGGCGCGGACGAGGAGGTCGGCGGTGAGCAGCACGCGCAGGGCGGTCGGGTCGAGGTCCGAGGCATAGGCCTCGATACGGGTCAGGCCCCGGCGGGCGGGCGCGGCGGCGACGGGCTCACCGGTTCGGGCGTCGAGGATGCGCAGCACGGCCCGAGCGTAGGCGCGCGAGCGGCCGTACGCAGGCACCTTGTGCCGATTCCGGACACCGTGGCGGGGCTCCCTGCGGGGAATCCGCAGCTGGCGGGCGCTGTTGTGCGGGCGACAGCTCCCCCGCGCAGCCCGAGGAGGCGGCCGTGTACGGCGACGAAGCGAGTGTCCGCAGGATCCTGACCGAGCTGGGTGACACCTGGGCGGTGGTGGGCCTGTCCACCAACCGGCGGCGTGCCGCGTACGGCGTGGCGCAGGTGCTGCAGCGGTACGGCAAGCGGATCGTGCCCGTGCATCCGACGGCGCAGACGGTGCACGGCGAGCGCGGTTACGCCTCTCTCGCGGACATCCCGTTCGAGGTGGACGTGGTCGACGTCTTCGTGAACAGTTCGCTGGCCGGAGCGGTGGCCGACGAGGCCGTCGCGAAGGGCGCGAAGGCGGTGTGGTTCCAGCTGGACGTCGTCGACGAAGCCGCCTACGGACGGGCCCGGGCGGCGGGTCTCGACATGGTCATGGACCGGTGCCCGGCGATCGAAATTCCCCTCTTGACCTAGTGTCACTCCTTCTTCATCACAATCAGCCGCTGAATATTGACATTCGGGTTCGGTGTCTGACCTGTGCGAAGGCTGTCCCCAAGACCGGCAAGATCCTGGGTCAAGATTTGGTAAGTAGTCTTTTGCCGACGCGGAAAGCGTTCCTAGCCTGTGGCCTCCTTCCCCGTTAATTCCGCGTTTACGATCTGAGAGGCCACTTGACATGGCGAAAGTCGACCATGCCGCGCCTGTAGACACGTCGGTGCAGGCCGGAGGCCTGCGCCGCGACGTAGGCCTGATCGGTCTGATGTGGGCCTCTGTGGGCTCCATCATCGGATCCGGCTGGCTGTTCGGTGCCGAGAAGGCGGTCGTGGTGGCCGGCCCCGCGGCGATCATCTCGTGGGTGATCGGTGCGGTGGCCATCGGGCTGCTGGCACTGGTGCACGCCGAGCTCGGCGGCATGTTCCCGGTGGCCGGTGGCACGGCCCGCTACCCGCACTACGCCTTCGGCGGCCTGGCCGGCATGTCGTTCGGCTGGTTCGCCTGGCTGCAGGCGGCCACCGTGGCACCGATCGAGGTCGAGGCCATGATCGGCTACGCCAAGCACTGGCACTTTGCCGACGGGCTGCAGCGTGCCAACGGCACGCTCACGGCCAGCGGCATCATCACCGCGGTCGTTCTGATGGCGATCTTCGTCGCGGTCAACTTCCTCGGTGTCCGTGTCCTGGCTCACACCAACAGCGCCGCCACCTGGTGGAAGATCGCGGTCCCGCTCGCGGCGATCTTCGTCATCGCCATCGGCAACTTCCACCCCGGCAACTTCACCTCCGAGGGCTTCGCGCCCTTCGGCGCCAAGGGCGTCCTCGGGGCGATCAGCTCCAGCGGCATCATCTTCGCGCTGCTCGGCTTCGAGCAGGCGATCCAGCTGGCCGGCGAGAGCCGCAACCCGAAGCGTGACCTGCCCCGCGCGACCCTCGGTTCGGTCGCGATCGGCTCCGTGATCTACATCCTGCTCCAGGTCGTGTTCATCGTCGCGCTGCCGCACAGCTCCTTCGCGCACGGCTGGGCGAAGCTCGACTTCCCCGGCATCAGCGGCCCCTGGGCGGGTCTGGCCACGCTGGTGGGCCTCGGCTGGCTGAGCTTCGTCCTGTACGCCGACGCGATCATCTCCCCCGGCGGCACCGGCCTGATCTACACCACCGCCACCTCCCGCATCTCCTACGGCCTGGCCAAGAACGGCTACGCGCCGAAGGTGTTCGCCAAGACGGACGCGCGCGGTGTGCCGTGGTTCGGCCTCGTGGTCTCGTTCGTGACCGGCGTCATCTGCTTCCTGCCGTTCCCCAGCTGGCAGGAGCTGGTCAGCTTCATCACCTCGGCGAGCGTCCTGATGTACGCGGGCGCGCCGCTGGCGTACGGCGTCTTCGCCGACCGTCTGCCGCACCACGAGCGTCCGTACCGCCTGCCCTTCGGCAAGTTCGTCTCGCCGCTGTCCTTCGTGGTCGCCAACCTGATCATCTTCTGGTCCGGCTGGGACACTCTGTGGCGGCTCGGCGCCGCGATCCTGATCGGCTACGTGCTGCTCGGTTCCTACGCCTGGTACGCGATCCGCAAGAACCTGCCCGACGCTCCCCGGCTGGACTTCAAGGCCGCGCAGTGGCTGCCCCCTTACCTGGCCGGCCTCGGTGTGATCTCCTACCTGAGCACCTTCGGCGGCAACGGCACCATCCCGCTGTACTGGGACATCGCGGTGGTCGCGGTGTTCTCCCTGGCCATCTACTACTGGGCCAAGGCCACCGCCTCGAAGACGGAGGCGATCGAGCTCAGCATCGAGGAGGTCGTGGTCACGGACGCCCCGGCGCACTGACCCTGCCTCACCCCCAGTGTCCCGTCAGCCGCGGCAATGGCGCCGCGACTGACGGGACACCGTCATGAGGGGACGGCGATCTCCCATAATGCGGGGGTGATCTCCCCTTCCCCCCGCCCCGACTCCACACCCGAGGAACGCCGAACGGTCGTCGTCGTGGGCGCCGGGCCCGCCGGGCTCACCGTGGGCGCCCTCCTGCGGGCAGCCTCCGTCGACTGCGTGGTCCTGGAGACCGAGAGCAGGCAGTTCATCGAGACCCGCCCGAGAGCGGGCGTCATCGAGGAATGGGCCGTGCGCGAACTCGACCGGCGCGGCCTGACGGCAGACCTGCCGGCGCGGGCCCAGGCGCACGACACGTGCGAGTTCCGCTTCGGCGGCGAGCGGTACCGGTTCAACTACGGCGACCTGACGGGCCGGCACCATTTCGTCTACCCGCAGCCGCTGCTGGTGACGGACCTGGTACGGGAGTACGCCGACGTACGCGGCGGCGACATCCGTTTCGGCGTGGAGGACGTGCGGCTGCACGACCTGGACGCGGACCGGCCGGCGGTGTCGTACCGCTGCCCGGCGACGGGTGAGCGGCGGGTGCTGCGCTGCGACTTCGTCGCCGGCTGCGACGGGGCGCGCGGGGTGACGCGGGCGGCGATACCGGCAAAGCGGCTGCGGATCGCCCGGAAGGACGACGGCATCGGCTGGCTGGCCCTGCTCGCCGAGGCTCCGCCCTCCTCGGACTGCGTGCTGTTCGGCATCCATCCGCACGGCTTCGCCGGGCACATGGCCCGCAGCCCCGAGGTCACCCGCTACTACCTGCAGTGTCCGCCCGGCGACGACCCGGAGAACTGGCCGCACGACAGGGTCTGGACTCAGCTGCGGACCCGCCTCGGTGCAGCCGGTGCACCAGCACTGACGGAGGGCCGGCTGATCGAGAAGCGGGTGCTGGACATGCACCACTACGTCGTCGAACCCCTGGTCCACGGGCGGCTCTTGCTGGCCGGGGACGCCGGTCATCTCACGGCGCCGATCGCGGCGAAGGGCATGAACCTCGCCCTGCACGACGCCTTCCTGCTCGCCGACGCGCTCGTCGCGTACGTCACCCGGGGCGACGGGA
This sequence comes from Streptomyces sp. NPDC020362, assembly GCF_040642095.1. Classification (NCBI taxonomy): domain Bacteria; kingdom Bacillati; phylum Actinomycetota; class Actinomycetes; order Kitasatosporales; family Streptomycetaceae; genus Streptomyces; species Streptomyces sp. NPDC020362. Next base: position 28,750 of record NZ_JBFAET010000040.1, on the reverse strand, counting down.
GCGGTCTGGAGGGCTACTCGGAGGCGTCCTTGCGGCGGGTGTGGGACTACCAGGAGTTCTCGCAGTGGCTGTCGGACATCTACCACGGCCTTGCCGCGGGCGACCCGTTCCGGGCGGGCACCACACGCGCCCGGCTGCGCCGGCTGTTCACCTCGCCCGCCGCGGCGGCGGCCTTCGCCGAGCAGTACCTGGGCTCGGCCACCGCGTTCTGAGCGCGCACCGGCCTGGCGCAGCGTCAGGAGTCCAGCTGCGCCGCCCGGTTGCGCGGCACGAAGGCGGTGCCCGCCGAACCCGAACCCGAACCCGAGCCGCGCGACGGGCGCCGCACGCTGAGCGCCGCCGCCGAGCCCTCGGAGCACACGAAGGCCGTGTGCGAGACACCCCTGGGCCCGGCAGCGGCGGCCGCGACCAGCGATCCGGACGAGGTGCCGGCCCTGCCGGAGCGGCTCAGCGCTCTGCGGCGGCGGCCCGCTCGGCGAGACGGTGATCGGCCACCTTCAGGGCCTCGTCGACCAGGCGCCGCAGATGGCCGTCGCGCAGCGAGTAGACCACCCGGCGGCCCTCCTTGCGCGTGTTCACCAGGCCCGCCAGACGCAACCGGGCCAGGTGCTGGCTGACGGCGGGACGAGCGGCACCGCATGCCTCGGTGAGTGTGGTGACGTCGGCCTCTCCCGCCGTCAGGGCGTGCAGCAGGGTGAGGCGGGTCCGGTCGCCGAGCAGGGCGAGGAGTCCGGCGGCGACCGCGAACTGCTCGTCGCCGGGGGTGCGCTGCTGCGCATGGTCCGCAGGTGATAGGTGCATGCGTGCGCTCATACGCACATAATGGCTCCGTGGGCGCGGTGCGTCCACACCCGCACCCGGAAGGGGATCCACGTGAGCGACCGCCACACCCACGGACCTGGCCCTGAATCCGGCGACCGCCAGCCCCGTGGCCACGACCACCGCCACGGCGACAGCCACAGCCACAGCCACAGCCACGACCGTCGCCACGGCCACCCCCATGACGATGCCCGTCCCCACCCCTCCCCCGGCCTGCGCCACCGTCTCGCCCACCTCCTGACCCCGCACTCGCACGAGACCGCCGACAAGCTCGACCCCGCCCTGGAGTCCTCGGCGCGGGGCATGCGCGCGCTGTGGGTGTCGCTGGCCGTGCTAGGGGGGACCGCTCTCGCGCAGGCGGTGGTGGTCGCGGTGTCCGGGTCGGTGGCGCTGCTCGGGGACACCGTGCACAACGCGGCGGACGCGCTGACGGCGGTCCCGCTGGGCATCGCCTTCGTGCTCGGCCGACGTGCGGCGACCCGGCGGTTCACCTACGGCTACGGGCGCGCCGAGGACCTGGCGGGGCTCGCGATCGTGCTGACCATCGCCGCCTCCGCCGCGTTCGCCGCCTGGGCGGCCGTCGGGCGGCTGCTCGATCCGCGCCCGGTCGAGCAGCTGCCGGCGGTCGCGGTGGCCGCGCTGCTGGGCTTCGTCGGCAACGAGTGGGTGGCCCGGTACCGGATCCGGGTGGGCCGGGAGATCGGCTCGGCCGCGCTCGTCGCCGACGGACTGCACGCCCGGACGGACGGGTTCACCTCACTGGCCGTGCTGCTGGGGGCCGCGGGCTCGGCCCTGGGATGGCAACTGGCCGACCCGCTCGTGGGGTTGGCGATCACCGCCGCGATCGTGCTGGTCCTGCGGGACGCGGCGCGGGAGGTGTTCCGGCGGGTGCTGGACGCCGTCGACCCGGAGCTGGTCGACCGGGCCGAGCAGGCGGTGCGTGCGGTGCCCGGTGTGCGCGAGGTGAGCGAGCTGCGGCTGCGGTGGATCGGTCACCGGCTGCGGGCCGAGCTGGCGGTCGTGGTGGACGGCGAGGCGACGGTCCGCGAGGCGCACGCGATCGCCGTCGAGGCCGAACACGCCCTGCTGCATGCCGTACCGAGGCTCACGGCCGCCCTGGTGCACGCCGATCCGGCACCGGTGCCCGGCGAGAGGGATCCGCATCTGGCGCTGGCCCATCATCTGACGGTCTGAGCCGGGACCGGTCCGCCGGATCCCGCCGAGTCCCCACCGGATCTCGCCGGATCTCGCCGGATCTCGCCGGATCTCGCCGGATCTCGCCGGATCTCGCCGGACGGAGCCTAGGCGACCCCGAGTCCCTCCAGCACCACCGCGCCCGGCAGCTCCGCGAGGGCCTTGCCCGGCACCAGCAGCTTGCCGCGCCGCCGGCCGCTGCCGACCAGGACGTAGGGCAGGTCGGCCACGGCCGAGTCCACCAGCACCGGCCAGTCGGCGGGCAGCCCGATCGGGGTGATGCCGCCGTACTCCATGCCGGTCTCGCCGGTCGCGGTGTCCATCGCGGCGAACGAGGCCTTGCGGGCCCCGAGTTGGCGGCGCACCGTGCCGTTGACGTCGACCCGGGTGGTGGAGAGCACCACGCAGGCGGCGAGCGTGGTCCCGCCGCCCCGCTTGCCCGCGACCACCACGCAGTTCGCCGACCGCTCCAGCAGGTCGCGGCCGTAGTGCTCGACGAACACGGCCGTGTCGGCCCAGCGCGGGTCGGTGTCGACGTAGACGATCCGGTCGGCGGCGACGCTCCCGCGCCAGTGGCGTACCGCGTCGGCGACCGGAGCGGTCAGCCCGTCCAGGCAGTCCGGGGCGGGGGTGGCGGTGTCGAAGTCTCCGATGGGTGCACGCATGGCCGCACGCTAGCAGCGTGCGAACCGTGCGGGCGGCGGGCGTTCAGCGCACGGGAGGGACCGAGACGGCCATCACCATCTCCATGGGGACGTCCCCTTCGTTGCCGTACGTGTGCGGGGTGTTGGCCTCGAAGGATGCACTCGCCCCCGCCGGAACCAGGTGCTGCACACCGTCCACGGTGAGGGTCAGTTCGCCCGCGGTGACATGGACCAGTTCCACGGTGCCGACCGGATGCGGGTCGGACGGGCTGCGGTCGCCGGGCATCAGCAGCCAGTCCCACATCTCCAGCGGCCCGGGGGCCTCGGTGCCCGCCAGGAGCCGGTTGTAACTTCCCGCCTCCGTGTGCCACAGCCGAACGGCCTGTTCGGCGGGGACGATCCGGACCTTGGGGCCCTGTTCGTAGTCGAGCAGCGTGGTGACGCTGATGCCGAGCGCGTCGCCGATCTTGACCACGGTGCCGATGCTGGGGTTGGTGCGGGCCTGCTCGATCTGGATGAGCATGCCGCGGCTGACTCCGGCCCGGGCCGCCAGCGCGTCCAGGGTGAAGCCGCGCTCGGCACGCCAGCGTTTGACGTTGCGTGCCAGCGACTGGGTCAGCAGCTCGAGGTCCGACACATCACATCCATGAGGGTTCACTATATTGAATTACGAGATTCAACTTACTGCACTATGCTGTGGTGCACCTACGTGTTCACTGCACTGTACTGCGAGGTGGCCCGTGACAGCATTCTTCGCACTGACCACCAGTCTCCTATGGGGCCTGGCCGACTTCGGCGGCGGGCTGCTGACGCGCCGCACGCCCGCGCTGACGGTGGTCGTCCTCTCGCAGGCGATCGCGGCGGCTGTCCTCGGCGCGATCGTGGTGGCGACCGGCGGCTGGAGCGAGGCCGGCCCGCGGCTGTGGTTCGCCCTCGCGGCGGGCCTGGTCGGCCCGCTGGCCGTGTTCTCCTTCTACAAGGCCCTGGCGCTGGGCCCGATGGGCGTGGTCTCCCCGCTGGCCACGCTCAGTGTGGCCGTCCCGGTCGGGGTGGGCCTGGTCCTCGGCGAGCGCCCGGGCGCCCTGCAGGTCGCGGGCATCGCCGTCGCCGTCGCCGGAGTCGTCCTCGCGGGCGGGCCGCAGCTGCGCGGTGCGCCCGTGCAGCGGCTGACGATCCTGCTCACCCTGGTCGCGGCGCTGGGCTTCGGCACGGTGTTCGCACTGATCACGGAGGCCTCGACCAATGTCACCGGCCTGTTCCTGTCGCTGTTCGTGCAGCGCGTGACGAGCGTCGCCGCGGGCAGTGCGGCGCTGTACGCGGCGGTCCGCCGGGGCACCCCCGCCCTGCCCGAGGGCGGCCTCCTCGGCACCGCGCTGCCGGCGCTGGCCTTCGTCGGCCTCGCGGACGTGGCGGCCAACGGCACCTATGCGGTCGCCGCCCAGCACGGCCCGGTCACCGTGGCCGCGGTGCTCGCTTCGCTCTACCCGGTGGTCACCGCGCTGGCCGCGCGCGGCTTCCTCAGCGAACGGCTGCGCGGGATCCAGGCCGCGGGCGCCGGGCTCGCCCTGCTGGGCACGGTGCTGCTGGCGACCGGCTGAGTCAGCCGTCGGCCTCCAGACGGGCCAGCCGGGCGGCCGCCTCCTCGTCCAGGTCGGCCAGGGCGCACAACTGCTCGGGCGTGATCCCTTCCGGGAGCGGCACCGGTGCCGGGGTCCGCAGAGGCGGCTGCCAGCCCTCGTCGGGGGTCCAGCGCCGTACGACCCGGGCGGGGGCTCCCGCCACCACGGCGTGGTCGGGCACGGTCCCGCGCACCACCGCACCGGCCGCCACGACCACGTTCCGGCCGATCCGGGCTCCCGGAAGGATCACCGCACCGGTGCCGATCCAGCAGCCCGGGCCGATCTCGACCGGCTCCATGCGCGGCCACTGCCGGCCGATGGGCTGGTGCGGGTCGTCGTAGGAGTGGTTGGTGGAGGTGACGTAGACGTACGGGCCGAAGTAGCAGTCGCTGCCGATGGTGACCGTGGTGTCGGCGATGACATGGCTGCCGCGGCCGAGGACGACTCCGTCGCCGATGCACAGGATCGGGTCCGGGCCGAGATCCAGGTCCGGCATCAGGCCGGCGGTGAGGGTGACCTGCTCGCCGATGATGCAGTGGGATCCGAGGTGGATCCAGGGCTCGCCGAAGACCGTGCCGAGCGGGAAGGCGAGCCGCGTGGCTTCGCCGATCGAGCCGAAGCGGAAGCGGCCGGGACTCTCGGCCGTCACCGATCCTGTCCGCTGTGCCCACGCCCAGCCCGCGTGAACGGCGCGCTGCACCAGTCGGTGTCGCCAGGATGAGAACGTGTTCTTGCTCTTCGGCACCCGCTCACGTTACTCAGCAGGGGTCTTGGGCGAGAGGGCGGGCTGCTGTGATCTTTGCCCCACCCCGTGTCGTACCGTTCGGGGACACGACGGAGACGAGGAGACGGTGATGACGCAGAAGGCGCTGATCGTGGGCATCGGAGGCAAGGAGCCCCGGGTCGATCCGGAGGCGTTCGTGGCGCCGACGGCCTCCGTGATCGGGGATGTCACGCTGCGCGCCGGAGCCAGTGTCTGGTACGGGGCGGTCGTGCGGGGCGATGTCGAGACGATCACCGTCGGGGCGGACGCGAATGTGCAGGACAACGTCACGTTGCATGCGGATCCCGGGTTTCCCGTCAGCGTGGGTGAGCGGGTGTCCATCGGGCACAACGCCGTTGTGCACGGGGCGACCGTGGAGGACGACTGCCTCATCGGGATGGGGGCGACCGTGCTCAACGGGGCGGTGATCGGGGCGGGGTCGCTGGTCGCCGCTCAGGCGTTGGTGCCGCAGGGGATGGTGGTGCCGCCCGGGTCGCTGGTGGCGGGGGTGCCGGCGAAGGTGAAGAGGGAGCTGTCCGCCGAGGAACGGGAGGGGGTCATCCTCAACGGCACCTCGTATGCGGAGTTGGCGAAGGCGCACCGAGAGGTGCATCCGTAGGGTGTGCGGCGTCCGCGGGTGGGTGGGAGCTGGTCGCGCCCGCGCGGCGGAGCCGCACATCGACACCGCCCGCGCCCCTTGCGGGGCGCTTCACTCCCCGGCGCCCACAGGTTCTGCCTCGCGCTTCTCCGTCTGCGCCTTCTTCGCCTTGCGCTTGATGATCAGCATCGAGGACAGGCCGATCAGGACCGCTGCCACCAGGCCCAGGTAGGAGAAGCGCTTCAGCCAGTCCTCGGCGACCACGCCGACGTAGTAGATGACGGCCGTGGTGCCGCCCGCCCAGCAGATGCCTCCGAGGACGTTGGCCGTCAGGAACTTCCAGTACGGCATCTGGAGGACGCCCGCGAGCGGGCCGGCGAAGATGCGCAGGAGGGCGACGAAGCGGCCGAAGAAGACGGCCCACATGCCCCACTTCTCGAAGGACCGCTCCGCGGTGGCGACATGGCCCTCGCTGAAGTGCTTCGGGAACTTCTTGCCCAGCCAGGCCAGCAGCGGCCGTCCGCCCTTGCGGCCGATCGCGTAGCCGATGGAGTCGCCGATGACGGCACCGGCGGTCGCGCACGCGCCGAGGACGATCGGGTTGATGCCGGAGTGCTGGGAGGACATGAGCGCCGCCGAGACCAGGACGATCTCGCCCGGCAGCGGGACGCCCAGGCTCTCCAGGCCGATCACCAGCGCCACGACGGCGTAGACGGCGGCCGGTGGCACCGTGTCGAGCCATTCCTGGACGTGCACGCCGGTTCCTCCCCTGTCGTCGTCTTTGTGTGCCGGAGCGTGGCTTGCGCAGCGCGCCCCATGGGAAGGCTACCTGGTCGGCGGTGAACGGCGGCTCCCGCACACCCGGCGGCACCGTCCCGCCCCCGTGCCTTCGGGTTTCGGACATCCCGGTGTCATACGGGACGGGAAAGCTCCCCGCGGTTTCGCCGCCCCGCCTCCCCCAGGCCCCATCACCGTGGAGCCCGATGCGGAAGGACGACGTCCCCGTGTCCTCACTGTCCCCGCTCTCCTCACCCGCCTCGCCCTCCCCGCTCGCCCTGCCTCCTTCGCCCGCCACGTCCGGCTCGCCTCCCTGTCCCCCGTCCCCGGCCCCGGTGCGCCGCGTCTCCCTCATGGCGGCCCGGCCCGTCCGGCTCGCCCTGTGTCTGTCTCCGCTGCTGTTCGCCGCGGGCTGGGTCCTGACCCACCGGCCCCTGGCGTACGAGGGTGCCGCCCGGCTGGTCGCGGCCGACCCCTGGTGGCTGCTGGCCGGAGGCGGGTTCACCTGTCTGACCTGGGTCACGGCCTCCTGCGTCCGGCAGGGCGCGCTGCCTGACCGGGTCCCGCCGGGGCTGCTGCTGGCCTCGCAGTTCGCCGCCGGTGCCGCGAACCACGCACTGCCCGGTGGCCTCGGCGCGCACGCCGTCACCGTCCGCTTCCTGCGCACCCAGGGCGTGCCGCTCGCCCGGGCGACCGCCTCGATCGCCCTGTACTCGCTGGCCAAGTCGAGCGCGAAGACGGTGGTGCTGCTGGTGTTCCTGGCCGTCACGCCCGCCTGGCGGCGGCTCGGGGACCTGGTCCCGGACGGGCGGATCATGGTCCCCGTCGCCGCCGTCGCGGGCGGGGCGCTCGCGCTGGTGGGTGTGCTCATGACGGTCGTACCGCCGTTGCGGCGTCCGGTGACGGGGCTGGTGCGCACCGCCCTCGCCGATGCGCGAGAGGTGCACGGCCGGCCCTCACGGGTGCTGGCCCTGTGGGGCGGGGCGGCCGCGATGCCGCTGGTGCAGGGGGGTGCGCTGGTGTGCGTGGGGTCCTCCCTCGGCCTTGGGCTGCCCTGGGAGCACGTGGTCCTCGCCTATCTGGCGGCCGGCACCGCCGTGGGAGCCGTACCGGCGCCCGGCGGGCTGGCGGTGGATGCGGCGCTGGTGTGGACGCTGGTCGCCTTCGGTGCCACGCCGGCGGTGGCCACCGCGACGGTGATCGGCTACCGGGTGCTGACCGACTGGCTGCCGCTGCTGCCGGGCGCCGCGGTGCTCTCGGCGCTGATCCGCGCGAAGGTCCTGTGAGCACGGGTCACTCGCGGCGGGCGACCAGACGGTAGGCGTTGGACAGGCCGAGGCGGTGCGAGAGGGGACGTATCGCGAGGCGGTCGAGGAGGGTGGCCGTGATCAGGGCTGGCACTCCCGCGAGGAGAAGTGCGGTGCGCAGGGTGCGACGGAGGGCGCCGGGCGGCTCGGCCAGCCAGGGGGCGTCCTCGCGCGGGGCGGTGTGGTCGAGGGACAGCCAGACGGCGGCGAGCAGGTCGACCGGGTCGTGCGGCTCCGCGTGCTGCTCGGCGACCACCGTGAAGCCTAGGTCGGTCAGCCTTCGGCGCAGGTTGTCGACCGGTATGAAGTGCAGGTGCTGCGGCTGGAGCCAGGGCAGCCACCAGCGTCCGAGCAGACGGACGTAGCGGCTCTGCGGGTCCGGTACCTCGATGAGCAGATGACCGCCGGGGCGTACCACCTCGTGGGCGGCGCGCAGTTCGCGGTCGGGGTCGGTGCTGTGCTCCAGGTAGTGGAACATGCTCACCACGTCGTAGCGGGCGGCGAGGTCGGGAGCGAGGTCGGGGAAGGCGCCGCGGTAGGCGTGCTCCACGCGGCCCTCGCGGGCGGCGAGGTCGACTCCGTCGGTGAAGTCCAGCCCGTCGAAGCAGGTACCGGGCAACACGGTGCGGGCGGCCTCGCAGAAGTGGCCGTGGCCGGTGCCGACGTCGAGCCAGTTCTTCGCGGTGGGGTCGTGGGGCGCCATGGCCTGCGCGCGGTCCCGGTACATCGCGGTGCGGCCGCCGAAGGTGCCGCCCATGCGCTTCTCACCGAGGCCGTCGTAGAAGTCGCGGTAGTAGAACTCCAGCCCCTCGTCGGTCAGTCGGGGGTTCTGGAAGGTGTGCCCGCAGTCGGCGCAACGGTCCAGGAAGAAGCGGCCCGGCTTGTGCTGGAGCAGGTCGGTGGTGCGCAGGCAGGTCGTGAGGCTGCTGGACGCGCACCAGGGGCACGTGGTGCGCCGGGGTGCGAAGAAACGGTCCGTGCCGTCGGCCAGATCGGCCTGGTAGGCAGGGCGCAGGGCGGCGATGCGCTCGGTGTTCTTCCTCTGATCGCTCATCGGCTCTCCGTTGTCCCTTGATCGCTCATCGGCTCTCCGTTGTCCCTTGGCCGCTCATCGGCTCTCCGTTGTCCCTTGGCCGCTCATCGGCTCTCCGTTGTGCCTTGACCGCTCATCGGCTCTACGTTGTGCCTTGACCGCTCATCGGCTCTACGTTGTGCCTTGACCGCTCATCGGCTCTACGTTGCCCCTCCGGGCGGGCATGGCTCATCGGCTGCTGTGCGCGGCCAGGCGTTCGAGGTGAGCGGAGGCTGCGCGGGCGCCGCCGGCCGCACGGAACGCGGTGCGGACACGGGCCGCTGCGGCCCGGTGGGCGCGGTCGTTCAGGACGGTGTCGAGGGCCGCGCCCAGCCGGGGCGCGGTGACCCGGCCGAAGCGGACGCGGACGCCGGCGCCCGCGTCCACGACCTGCGTGGCGACCACGGGCTGGTCGTCCCGGATGGGGGCCACGACGAGCGGGACACCGTGCCACAGCGCCTCGCACACGGTGTTGTGCCCGGCGTGGCAGACGACCGCGTCCATCCGTTCCAGGAGCGGGAGCTGGGGCACGGACGGCAGGATCAGCACGTCCTTGTCGATGAGGTCGGCGGGACCGGCGGGACCGGCCGGCAGGGTGCCGCCCGGATCCACGAGCACCGTCTGCACCCGCTCTGCGCGTTCACGCAGCGCGGCGAGGCACTCGGCGAGGAAGCGGCCGCCGGCGTCGGCGTTGGCGGTGCCCAGGGTCACCAGGACCTTCGCCCGGCCGGGGTCCAGCCACTCCCATGGGAAGCCGGGGCCTGCCGGCCGGTCGGCGAGGGACGGTCCGACGTAGTGGATCCGCTGCCCCAACGGGGCCAGGGGGCCGATGAGTTCGGGGGTGCTGAAGACGAGCAGCAGGTGCGGGGAGTAGCGCGGGTCGGCGGTGCCGGCCGGGTCGCCGATCCGGGTCCGCAGTCCTGCCAGGCGCCGGTGCAGCCACTCGGCGACCTTGGGCAGGCCGTCGTAGGCGCCGGTGAACTCGGCCGAGGTGGTGGCGGAGGTCGCCCACGGCAGGCCTAGCCGCTCGGCCACCAGCGCACCGGCGAAGGCCTGCTGGTCGGCGACGACCACATCGGGGCAAAACTCCTCGGCGGCCCTGCGCACGCCCGGTGCCATCGCGTCGGCGAGCGGCACCAGGTACCACTCCCACAGGAACTTCAGCGCTTCCGCGCCCCGCAGGTCGGGCGGCCGGGCGGCCCCCTCCGCACCCGGCACCGGGCCGTCGCAGGCGTACACCTGCGCCTCCTCACCGGCGAGCCGGTGCAGCAGTGCGGGGTCGGCACAGGCCCAGGCCACCCGGTGTCCGCGCTCGGCGAGCCGGGCGGCGACGCCCACGGCCGGATTGATGTGCCCGACCAGCGGGGGAACGACGAACAGGAAGCCGCTCACCGGACCCCCGCCCGCGCGCCGCTCACGGAGCCGATCAGGTCCAGGATGTGCCCGCCGACGGCCCCGGCCGCCTCGACCAGCACCGAGTGCTCGTGGCCCGGCAGGACGACGGGCCGGAAGTCCGCGAGCAGCGCCCGCTTCAGGGGCACCAGGTCCACCAGGTCCGAGTCGCCGCCGTACACGCCGAGGACCGGGCAGCGTACGGCCCTGATCTGCTCCTCGGTCAGCACCCGGCTGGCGGGGATGTCCCGGCCGAGGGTGGTCTCGCGGGCGAGCCGGGCGGCGCCCTTGGCCAGCCGGGCGGTGTTGTGGCTGCGGTTCGCGGTGATCCAGGCGATGGCGTCGGGCTCGTTGTGCGCGAGCTCGGCCACCACCCGGCGCAGGATGCCGCCCAGCTTGGACGCCCAGGCGGTGGTCGCGGGTTCGGACTCGATCAGCGTGAGGCAGGCCGTGCGGTCCGGGTGGCGGGCGGCGTAGCCGAAGGCGATCGTGCCGCCGTAGGAGTTGCCGACCAGGTGCAGGGGTCCGGTGATCCCCAGCCTGTCGAGGAGCGCCTCCAGGTCGTCGATGTTGTGGTCGAGGGTGTAGCCGTCCCGCGGGCGCTCGCTGCGGCCGTGCCCGCGCAGGTCGTACATGACGACGTCGAGGCCGGCCGCGGCGAAGGCCGGGGCGACGGTGAAGTAGTAGCTGGCGAGGCTGTCGGTGAGCAGCCCGTGCACGAGGACGACCGTGGCGTGCGGACTGCGGCCGTCCGCCGGGCCCATGCGCTGGACGTGCAGCCGGATTCCGGCGGCGTCGATCATCGCCATGGCTCAGCCCGCCTCCGTGGCCTTCAGGCTCCACACCACGTATTCGACGAGCCGGCCCACGGTCAGCTCGATGATCTCGTCGAACTCCATGCCGGCGAGGAACTCGGCCAGGTTGACCCTGCGTCCGTACCGCTCCTCCAGCAGCCCCGCCAGGGTGACGAGGTCGATGCTCTCCAGCTCCAGGTCGCGGTTGAAGGTGGTGGACATGCCGATCACCACATCCTCCTCGCCGTACTCCGCCAGGAGGGTGCGGAGCATGCCGGTGATCTCGGTGAGCACCGTGTCGGTGGTGGGCTGCGCCGGGACCGGCGGGGTGGGGTTCATCGGGTGTACTCCTCGGCTGCTTCGTCGACTTGTCCGGCGCCATGACCGTCGCCCGGTGCGGTGCCCTGCCCGTCGGCGGGCGCGGGTCCCGTCGTCCAGGCCACCACGTAGGCGCGTTGCTGCAGGGTGGGCGGGTTGCCCGCGGACGCGCAGTGCACGGTGTACGCGCGCTCCAGCCGGCCGGAGACCACCAGCCGGCTGCCGTCCGGGGCTGCCGTGCGCACGGCGAAGTCCCTGGGCCGGCCGTCGAATCCGGCGCCCTCGGCCTTGGCCACGGCCTCCTTGGCGGCCCAGAAGCGGGTGAACCACAGGGCCTCGCCGTCGGGGCCGTCCGCGCAGAGCGTGCGCAGGAGGCGCAGCTCGTCCGCGCCCAGGGCGGTGGTGAGGGTCGCGGGGTCGCGTGCCGTGACCTCTTCGATGTCGATGCCCGGCCCCGGACCGGGACGGTGCGGCCGTACGATCGCCACGCCGGCCTCGGCCCGGTGGGCGAGCGACACGTCCAGCGGGGGCAGGGCGCGACCGTGGACGCCGGTGACGTACGGGCGGCCGAGTTCGTCGTTGTGCACCCGGATCTCCGCCGGGAAGACGGGGCCTTCGCCCTGCTGCCAGAGCCACTGCCGTACGGCGTCCTTGACGGCGATGCGGCCGAGCAGCCACTGCCGGCGGCCGCGCGGCGGGCGGTCGGCGTACTGGGTGCGCTCCGCGCCGCCGAGCGCGTTGCGCATGATCAGCTCGCGCGAGGCGAGGTCCGGCCACCGCTCGTGCACCAGCGTCCAGCCGCCGGGCCGGGCCTCGGAGAGGGTGTGCCGCTCGGGGAAGCGTTCGACGGGCCGGGTCCGGGGGTCGTTGTCGAAGCGGCGGTCCTGCCAGCCGCCGAGCACGGCCCACACCCGGCCACCGACGGACAGCTCCGCGTCGGCCTCCAGGACCGTGTCGGTGAGCGAGGTGATCCGCAGCAGGCAGACGACCCGTGTCCCGGGGGCCGGGTGGGGGCCGTGGAACCGCAGGTGTCGCATCTGCACCGGGAAGACGACGGTCCGTTCGGTGCGGGTCGCCATGATCCAGTAGCCGAGGAGCTGGCCGACGTTGTCGAGCAGCGCGCCCGGCGCCGCGGGTGCGGTGATCACTCCGCGGATGTGCCGGCCGCCGATCGCGGTCAGCTCGGTGAGGCCCTGGAACGCCGGACCGTGGAACATCCAGCGCTCACGGTAGATCTGGGCGGCGGTGTGCTCGGGGGCGCGTTCGGGGACGTCGGGCAGGGGGCTCGGCGGGGGCGGTGCGGGGTGGTGCGGGGCGAGTTCGACGACGGCGCGGGCGGTGGAGCCGAACGTGACGGCCACGCGGTCCGGGTGGCCGGGATCGGGGGCGACGGTGACGGGCGCGTCGACCGGGGGTGTGGCGGTGAGCCACCGGTCGAACCGCGCTCCGTGCACGGCGACCGCCCTCAGTCCGGGGGCAGCCTGCTCCGCCGCTTCCATCATGTGGCGCACCAGCGTGGTGGCCGGTACGACCGGCCAGCGGTCCTCGGTGTCGGGCCAGCCGGAACGCTGCGGGAAGAAGCAGTGGTCCAGGAGGTGGGGCATGGTGTCGGGGGACACGCGCACGGTCGTCGTGGTGGTGGCGGGGGGTGCGGCGGCCGCGGAGGGACACGGGGTGGCCGTGCGGGCGGGCCGGGCTTCGGCGGCGACAGGGGTGGCTGCCCGGAGTTCGGCCGCCGGGGCGACGGCTCGGCGGTCGCTCGCCGCGATCAGCTCCGCCGCGGTGTCCGCGGTGTCCCGCAGCAGGGCGGTCAGCTCGGCGGCGGCCGGGAACCGGGCGGCGAGGCCGTCCAGGGGGGACGCGGCGGAGCCGGGCAGCCGCGCGGGGTACGACGCCGGCCGGTCCGGCCGCAACTGCGACCGCAGCGCGTCCAGGGCCGGCCCGGCCAGGGACACCAGGGCGCCGTCCAGGTCGAGGCGGACGGCGGGGCGGGCGTCTGCCCCTGCTGCCAGGGGGGCACGCGGTGCCGGGTCGGACGTCACGGTACGGACGGGTGCGTCGGCCCACGCCTCCCCCTTACGCACCTCGGGTGCCACAGGCCCCTCCGGCGCCACAGGCTTCTCGGACGCAGCCGGCCGGGCCGACGGACCGACCGGCCCGGCCGGTGGCAGCGCCGGTGCCACCGGTGCTCCCGCCGCCCACAGTGCCGTTGCCACACGGCGCAGCTGGGACAGCCCGGAGCGGTGGGGGGAGTTGGCGGCCACGGCGAGGTGGTCGCGCTCGGCGAGGGTGTCGGCGACGAGGGAGGCCAGCTGGCCGGGGCCGGTCTGGACGAAGGCGCGGTGGCCCGCCGCGTACAGGGCCTCGACCAGCTCGCGGAAACGCACGGGCTCCAGCAGATGCCGTACGAACAGGTCGCGGACCGCCGCCTCGTCCCCGGGGAAGGGCGCGGCGGTCGTCCCGGACCACACCGGCACGTCCGGCGAATGGAGCCGGAAGCGGTCGGCGGCCTCCTTGATGGGCGCGAGGTACGGCTCGAGCATCGGCGTGTGGAAGCCGGAGCGGAACGGCAGCACCTGGCACAGGACACCCTCGGCGCGAAACGCCCGTACGAACTCCTGGACCGCCGCGTCGGGCCCGCACACCATCGACTGGCGGGGCGCGTTGTCGTGGGACAGGACGATCCCGGAGCCGTCCCACGCCTCGGCGAGTGCGGCGCGGACCCGGTCGGCCGACGCGCCCACCGCGGCGAAGGCGAGGCCCGGCACGGTCAGCGCGTCCGGGTCGAACTCGGCCATGAACGTGTCCACTTGGGTGCCCGAGTACAGGCCGGCCGCCACCATGGCCGTCCACTCGCCGACGCTGTGCCCGGCGACCGCGTCCGGTACGACCCCCATGCGGCGCAGCGCGCTGTCCAGCAGCCGGCCCAGTCCGACGACGGAGTGACCGTGCCGTCCGACGTCGCCGACCTGTACCTCACTGCCGGTTGCGACGGACGGGGCGGCCAGGCCGAAGTGCGCGGCGATGTCTTCGGCGCGGGGTGCGAAGTCGCTCTCCAGACCGGGGAAGACGAAGGCCAGCTTGCCGCCTGCCGGCCCGAGCAGGGGGGTGGGCCGGAACCAGACGTCGTTGCGGCCCTGCCAGGCCCGGCCCTTGCCGACGACCCGCCGGGCCAGCGCGAGCCGCTTGGCGGTGGGCTCGACGATGCCGAGGCGTGCGGGGCCGGCGTCGGGGTGCGGCCGGGCGGGGTCGAGGCCGGAGGCGAGGACGGCCGAGTCGTCGGTACCGAGGAGGACGGAGAGCCGGTCGGCGCCGTCGGCCGCGAGCAGGAGGACGCGTTCGGGCTCGGCGACCGCCACGGGAGGCCTGGGTGGGGCAGCCGTCCGCACGCGCGCGCCCGGCGCCTCCTCCAGCACCACGTGGGCGTTGATCCCGCCGAACCCGAAGGCGTTCACGGCGGCCCGCCGGACCGGCTGCTGCGGGCCGGTGTTCCAGGGGCGGGCCCGTTCCAGGGTGCGGAAGCGCGTGGCCGCGAGGGCGGGGTGGGGATCGTCGCAGTGGAGTGTGGGCAAAAGCGTGCCGTGGTGCAGGGCGAGGACGGCCTTGACCAGGCCCGCGACCCCGGCGGCCGGCATGGTGTGCCCGATCATCGACTTCACCGAACCGAGCACGGGCCGCTCCTCGCCGTGGGCCGTGCCGGGCCCGAACACCTCGGTCAGGGTGGCGAGTTCGGCCGTGTCACCGGCCGGGGTGGCGGTGCCGTGCGCCTCCAGCAGGCCGATCGAGTGCGGCGCGGCGGGATCGAGTCCGGCGGCCCGCCAGGCCTGGCGCACGGCGCGGCTCTGGCCGCCGGGGTCGGGGGTGACCAGTCCGGCGGTACGGCCGTCGCTGGCCACGCCCGTCCCGCGGATGACCGCGTACACGCGGTCGCCGTCGCGTTCGGCGTCCGCGAGCCTTTTGAGGACGACGACGCCGGTGCCCTCCCCGATGAGGATGCCGTCGGCATGGCGGTGGAAGGGGCGGCTGCGCTGGGTCGGGGACAGGGCGCGGAGCTGGGAGAAGACGCTCCACAGGGTGATGTCGTGGCAGTGGTGCACTCCCCCGGCCAGCATCATGTCGCAGCGTCCGGTGGTGAGTTCGGTGACCGCCTGGTCGACGGCGACCAGTGAGGAGGCGCAGGCCGCGTCCACGGTGTAGGCGGGGCCGCGCAGGTCCAGCCGGTTGGCGATGCGGGAGGCGGCGAGGTTGGGGACCAGGCCGATCGCGGACTCGGGGCTGTCCGGTCCCAGGCGCTCGGTGAACGCCGCCCGCACCCGCTCCAGCTGGTCGGAGGACAGCTCGGGCAGCAACTCGCCGAGGGTGCGCACGAGTTGACCGGCCGTTCGGACCCGCTGGTCGAGCCGGACCAGTCCGGGGGTGAGGTAGCCACCACGGCCCAGGGCCACGCCGATCCGGTGCCGTTTGGGCAGCCGGTCCTCGCCGCCTGCGTCGGCGAGGGCGGCGGCGGCCACGTCGAGGGCGATCAGCTGGTCGGGCTCGGTGCCGGGCACGGAGGCGGGCATGATGCCGTACCGGGTCACCTCCACCTCGGCCAGGCCGTCCACGAAACCGCCCCGGCGGCAGTAGATCCGGTCGGCCGCAGCGGGTCCGTCGGCCGAGCCGGGGCGGTAGTAGTCGGCGTCCCAGCGGCCCTCGGGGACGTCGCCGATGGCGTCCACCCCGTCACGCAGGTTGCGCCAGTAGGCGTCCAGGCCGGCGGCACCGGGCAGCAGCACCGCCATCCCGACGACGGCGACGGCTGTCTGACGTCCGGTCATCTCACCAGCCCGAGGCGGTGTAGACGACGGCACGGGCCGAGCGGTCGCCCCAGGCCAGCTCCCGGAGCAGAGCCGCGGTGCCCTCGTCCGGGTCGATGAGCTTCACCCCGCGGCGGGCGTACTCGCGGCCGAGTTCCTCGCCGACCATGCCGTTGTGGCCGCCGGACGGAGCCCAGGGGCCCCAGTGGACGGTGAGCGTGCGGTGGCCCGTGCGGTCGGCCCAGTCGGCGCCGAGGCGTTCCAGGGCGTCGTTCGCGGCGGCGTAGTCGGCCTGGCCGCGGTTGCCTAGGACGGCGGCGATGCTGCCGAACAGCACGGTGAACGCGGGTGCGCCCGGCAGGTCCTCCAGTGCGGCGAGCAGCGCGGCGGCCCCGGCCGTCTTCGTCCCGTACACGCGCCGGAAGGACTCGGGGCTCTTCTCGGCGATCAGCCGGTCCTCGATCACCCCGGCGGCGAAGACGACTCCGTCGAGCCGTCCCTGTTCGGCGTGGATCTCCTTGACCGCCTGGAGCGCGGCGTCCCGTTCACGGACGTCCACCGAGCGGTAGCGGGCCCGGCTGCCGAGGGCGGTGAGTTCGGCGAGGGTGTCGCTGATCTCCCGCTGGGCGAGGATGAGTTCGGCGGCCCGGTTGATCTCCGCCGGTCTCAGCGTGCCGTCCGCGGCGAGGGCGGCGCGCAGTTCGACCGGGGTGCGGGCGGCCGCGGTCGCCGGGGGTTCGGGCGCGGTGGGCGCGGGGGTGCGGCCGAGCAGCTCGATGCGGCAGCGACTCGCGGCGGCGAGCGCGGTCGCGAACTTCGCCGTGATGCCCCGGGCGCCGCCGACCAGCAGCACCACGGAGTCCCGGTCGAGACCGAGCGCCGCGGCCTCGGCGGTGCCGTCCCCGGCGGGGCCCGCGCCGGTGCTGCCGAGCGGTCCCAGGGGCGCGGGCACCAGCTCGAACCCGTGCCGTACACCGGTGGCCGTGCGCAGGACGACGGGAACCGGTTCCGGGGTGAGCAGTTCGGCGAGCAGGGCGTCGGCGACGGCCGTGGGAGCGGTGTCGGGGACGGTGACGATCCGGGCGAGGGTGTCGGGGTACTCCCGGGCGATGCTGCGGAAGAGGCCGTGGAGACCGGCCGCCCGCGTCGCCTGCGCGCCGTCGGCCGGCCGGACGGCCAGCAGGCTGTGCGGGGCGCGCGCCAGGGCCGCCTGCACTACCGGGAAGATCTCGGGCAGCAGCGGCAGCTCCGGGCCGTCCAGCGCGCCCAGGTGGAGGACGCCGTCGACCGTGCCGTCCGCCGCGCCGAGCAGGTGGTCGTGGCCGGCGGTCACCACGTCGGCGCCGTGGGCGGTGAGCCGGGCGGTGACCTCGGCCGCAGCACCTTGGCCGTCGCCGAGGAGGACGAAGCGCCGTCCGGCCAGGACGGACGCGGGGTCCGTGGCGGGGTCGGCCTGCGGGAGGACGACCGGCCGCAGTGCACAGCGCCGGGGAGCCTCACCGAGGGGCGCCGCCGGTGACTCCGTGGAGGTGAGCGCTGCGGGCGCCGGTATTCGTGCCCCGGCCTCCGGGCCGGGGGCTGTCTCGTCCGTCTCCCGGTGGTCGGCCTCCGCCGCCCCGGTTCCGCCGGCCCGTGCCGTCAGCCAGGCCGTCACCGCGGCGGCCGTACGCGCCTTGGTCAGTTCCTCCAGTTCCGCGTCGTCCAGGAGTTCCGCGCCGCCCGCGATCCCCAGCCGTCTGGCGAGTTCGCCCGCTATCTCGGCCCGCTTGATCGAGTCGATGCTCAGATCGGCCTCCAGGTCGAGGTCGGGCTCGATCATGTCGACGGGGTAACCGGTGCGCTCGCTGATGATCTCCAGGACGACGCGGTCGACGTCGTGTCCGGGTTCGGCCGGCTCGTCGGCGGGCTGCTCGGGCACCGGCTGCTCGGGCGGGGCCGCCGCGGGGACGGCGAGCCGGTCCGGCTCGGGGAACACGGCCTGTGGCAGCGGGGCGGGGGCGGCAGGTGCCGGCGGGGTGGCTCCGGGCGCCGCGCCGAAGTAGGTGAGCAGCACATCGCGCTGGGCGGCGATCATCTCCCGGCTGGTGCGCAGGAACTCGGAGATCAGCGCGTCCCGGCCGACCGGGTCGCCGTGCGGCGGGTTCGTCGTCACAGTCGTCTCCACGACTCGTCGGGCCGGTGCGAGGGCACCGGGCAGGAGTGCTCCGTCGGCGGTACGGACGAGGTGTCCGTCGACCGTCCAGCCGGGCCGCCGCGGCGCCGGTGTCCGCAGCGCGTCGACGGCGTCGCGGCCCCGGAAGAGCCAGGCAGTGCGCACCGGCAGCCCGGCGACGGCGAGTTGGGCCAGTGCGTCGAGCCAGCCCGTCAGGCCGCTGTCGGCGCGGGGCTCGCAGGCGACGGTGCGGTGCGGGCGGTCGCCGAGGATCTGGCCGACGAGCCGGGTGAGGACCCGGCCGGGACCGGCCTCGACGAAGGTCCGCGCTCCCGCCGTGTACATCGACTCGATCTGGTCGGCGAAGGCGACCGGCGCGCCGATCTGGGCGGCCAGTTCCGCGCGGACGGCGTCGGCGTCCGGGGGGTACGGCGCGGCGGTGCGGTTGGCCCAGACGGGGAATTCGGGGGCTCGTACGGCCGTGTCCGCGAGGATCTTGGCGAACCGTTCCCCCGCCGCGGCCACCACCGGGCTGTGGAACGCACAGGCGACAGGGATGCGCCGCGCTCCCAGACCGGCCTCCATCAGCAGCCGTACGGCGGCCTCGACGTCCGCGGTGGGACCCGAGATCACCGACTGTTCGGGCGAGTTGCGATTGGCCACGACGACCGACGCGGGTGTCTGCGCGGCGCGCAGCACGCGTTCTACGTCCTCGGCCCGGGCTCCGACGGCGGCCATGGTGCCGGGGGACTCGCCCGCGGCCGCCAGGATCGCGCCCGCGCGCTCGCCGCTCAGCTCCAGGAGGATCTCCGGGTCGAGGGCACCGGCCGCGCTCAGGGCGACCAGCTCCCCGTAGCTGTGTCCCGCGGCGAGGTCCGGGTGCACACCGGCGGCATTGAGGAAGGCGTGCGCCGCGAGGCCCGTGATACCGAGCGCGGGCTGTGCGGCCCGGGTGTCGGTGAGGGCGGCCAGGCGGCGTTCCCCGGCGGCGTCGTCGAATGCGGCCGGTGGGTAGAGCCGGTCGGCGTGGGCGCGGCCGAGCTGCAGGTAGTACCGCAGCTCGGGCAGCGCGACCATCAGGTCGGCGAGCATGCCGGGCCGCTGGCTGCCCTGGCCGGGGAAGAGGAAGGCGACCTTGGCCCCGCCGTCGTCCGGCGCCGCCGGGTCGCTCAGACGGATCCCGGCCGCCGGATCGTGGTCCCCGGCCAGGACCCGGCGCAGCCGTCCGGCCAGCTCCGCCACGTCACGCGCCAGGACCGCGGCCCGCACCGGCTCGTGGGAGGTGTCCGCGCGGCGAGCCGCTGCGAGCGCGAGGTCGCGCAGGCGCCACGGGCGGCCGTCGGACTCGGCGGCTTCGAGGATCCGCTGGACGTCACGACGGGCGGCCGCCGTGTCCTTGCCCCGGAACAGGAACAGTTCGGCGGGCCAGGCATCCAGGGTGTGCCGTGGCGGCACCGCGTCGCCGTACGCGCCGACGACCGCATGGAAGTTGGTCCCGCCGAAGCCGAACGCGCTGACGGCGGCGAGGCGTTCGGCGGCCGGTGCCGCCCAGGGCAGGGCGCGGGTGTGGAAGGCGAACGGACTGTCCTCCTGCGACCAGGCCGCGTTGGGCCGCTCCAGGTGCAGGGTGGGCGGCTTGACCCCGTGGTACAGGGCGAGGGTGGTCTTGATGAGGCCCGCGAGTCCCGCGGCGCACTTGGTGTGCCCGATCTGCGACTTGACCGAGCCGAGCACGCACGACCCGGCCTC
This sequence comes from Streptomyces sp. NPDC020362, assembly GCF_040642095.1. Classification (NCBI taxonomy): domain Bacteria; kingdom Bacillati; phylum Actinomycetota; class Actinomycetes; order Kitasatosporales; family Streptomycetaceae; genus Streptomyces; species Streptomyces sp. NPDC020362. The sequence continues at coordinate 8,756 of NZ_JBFAET010000040.1, read as the reverse complement.
GGCGCCCGCGTCGGTGAACACCTCGCCGAGCACGGCGAGTTCGGTACGGTCGCCGACGACCGTACCGGTGCCGTGCGCCTCGACGAGACCGACCTCGGCGGGCGAGACTCCGGCATTGCGGTAGGCGCGCAGGAGCGCGGACCGCTGTCCTTCGGGCCGGGGTGCGGTCAGGCCGAGGGAGCGGCCGTCGCTGGCGGAGCCGATGCCCTTGATCACGCCGTAGATGCGGTCGCCGTCGCGTTCGGCGTCCGCGAGCCGCTTGAGGACCACGCAGGCCACGCCCTCGCCGAGCGCGATGCCGTCGGCGGAGTCGTCGAAGGCCCGGGACCGGCCGGTCGGCGAGAGGGCGTGCACGGAGGAGAACAGGACGAAGTCGTTGATGCCGTTGTGCAGGTCGGCTCCGCCGCACAGGACGACGTCGCTGCTGCCGGAGACGAGTTCCTTGCAGGCCACGTCGAGCGCGGCGAGGGAGGAGGCACAGGCCGCGTCGACGGTGTAGTTGGCGCCGCCGAGGTCCAGCCGGTTGGCGATCCGGCCGGAGATGACGTTGGCGAGCATGCCGGGGAAGGAGTCCTCGGTCAGCCGGGGCAGCTGCTCGTCCAGGCCGTCGGGGACCTTGCCGTAGTACGACGGGAGGACGGCACGCAGGGTGGCTGCGTTGGACAGGTCGCTGCCCGCCTCCGCGCCGAAGACGACGGAGGTGCGGGAGCGGTCGAACTCCCGCCCCCGGGCGCCGTACCCGGCGTCCTCCAGGGCGCGCCGGGCCGCCTCCAGGGACAGCAGCTGGACCGGCTCGATGCTGCCGAGGGAGGCGGGCGGGATGCCGTAGCCCAGCGGGTCGAAGGGGATGGGGGGCAGGAAGCCGCCCCACTTGGAGGCCGTGCTGCCGGCGGTGTGGTGCACCGCGGGGTCCCAGCGGTCGGGCGGGACCTCGGTGACGGCGTCGTGTCCGGCGACCGTGTTGGCCCAGAAGGTGGCGAGGTCGGGGGCCTGCGGGAACATGCAGGCCATGCCGACGACGGCGACGTCGAGCGGTGCGGGGGGCGCCGCTTCGGCGTCCGGCCGGGCGGCGGGGCTCGCGGCCCGGGCGGCGAGGAGGTCGGCGGCGCCGTCGGTGACGGAGCGGTGCAGGGCGGCGACGGTGGTGGTCGCCGAGCGCAGTACGGCCACCTCGCCGGCCATGAACATCCCGTCGCTGAGCTGCCGTTCCTCGCCCACGCCGGACAGCTCGCCCCGGGCGGAGCGCTCGACGCCCTTGCTGGCGATGCGCAACCGCCCGACGTTGAGCCGCTCCAGCGCCTCCCACACCTCGCGGTCGGGCAGGCCGGACGCGCGTAACCGGGCCTCGCGGTCGCGGTAGTCGGCGGTGAAGGGACTGGGGACGCAGCGGGTGGCGTGACCGGGTGCGGTCTCCAGCAGGGCGGTGGTGGTCGCGGTCAGCACCTGCCGCTGGAAGAGCGGCCGGATCGCGCCATGGGCCACGGCTTCCTCGGTGAACAGGTAGGCGGTGCCCATCAGGACACCGACCGCGGCGCCCCGGTCGGTGAGGGAGGCTGCGAGGGCGGCGGCCATCGCGGCGGACCTCTCGTCGTGGATGCCGCCCGCGAGGAACACCTCCAGCCGGCGCGCGGTCTCGCCGTCGGCGTCGGTCTCGGCCAGGAAGTCCTCCAGGACGGCGAGTTGGGCCTCCCAGAGCGGGAAGGACGCGCGCGGTCCGACGTGCCCGCCGCACTCGGAGCCCTCGAACACGAACCTGCGCGCACCGGCCTGCAGGAACTGTCGCAGCAGCCCCGGCGAGGGCACGTGCAGGAAGGTGCGGATCCCGGCCCGCTCCAGCGCCTCGGCCTGGGCGGGGCGTCCGCCGGCGATGATCGCGTGCGTGGGCCGCAGTTCCCGTACGGCCTCCAGCTGGGCGTTCCTGATGTCCTCGGGCGCGAAGCCGAGGACGCCCACGCCCCAGGGCCGGCCGTCCAGCACGGCGCGCGCCTCGGTGAGCATCGACCGGGTCCGTGCGCCGTCGGCGAGGGCCAGCGCCAGGAAGGGCAGCGCTCCGTCCTCGGCGACGGCGGCGGCGAAGGCGGCCTGGTCACTCACCCGCGTCATGGGCCCCTGGGCGACCGGGAGCCGGGTTCCGAGCGCCCGGCTCATGGCCGATCCCGGCCGCAGCGCCCGGCCGGGCCCCTCGCCCGCCGACGCCACCGGCCCCTCCCCCGGCGACTCCGCAGGCCTCTCACCCGCCGACTCCGCAGGCCCCTCGCCCGCGGATGCCACCGGCCCGCCGACCGACTCCGGGAGCCCGTCCCCGACCGACGGCACCGGCTCGCGGTCCCGCGACTCCACCAGCCCGTCCACGACCGACATCACCGGCCCGTCGACCCACTCCTGTGGTCCGCCACCGGGGGGATCCTGCGGGCCGCCGCGCGGGTCCTGCGGGACGGCACCCCGCGGATCCTCCGGCCCGACGGCCGCAGTGATCGCCGCCCTCACCTCCCGCACCGTCCGCCGTACGTCCCCCCACCGCTCGGCGAACCGTGCGGCGAGGAAGCCGTCCTGGCCCACCGGGAGGAGCTGGCGGCGCAGGTCCCGGGCACCGAGCAGGGAAGCGACCGCCGCGGGGTCGTCGGCGGGCGCGTTCGGGGTGCCGGGACCGCGCCTGCGCAGCACCCGGTGCCCGGCCAGGACCACGGTCTCGGAGCCGTCCAGGGACCACAGCGCGGCCCGGGTCGCCTCGGGAAGTCCCGACTCGGTGAGCAGGGCCAGCTGGCTGTCCAGCACCACACCGGCCGCCCCACCCGCCACGGCAGCCGCCGCCGTACGCGGGCCGATGCCTCCGCAGGCCCAGACCGGCACCTCCAACTCGGGCTCTTTCAGTAGCAGTTGGAGCAGAACGAAGGTGCTCAGGCCGCCGGTGCGGCCACCGCTCTCGGCGCCCCTGGCGATCAGCCCGTGGGCCCCGGCGCGTACCGCCGCCCGCGCCTCGGCCAGATCGGTGACTTCGGCCAGCACCCGGTGCGGCGGGGCGACTTCGCCCACGCTCCAGGGGGCGTCGGCGGCCAGGACCACGGTGCCGGGCGCCCCGTCCAGATCGGCGGGGTGCAGGGCACAGCGTCCGTTCACCCGGACTCCGAAGGGCCCCGGGGCCGCGCGTCGCAGGCGGGTCAGTTGCTCGCGGGATCCGCGGTCGCCCGCGCCCAGGTCGAGGATGCCGAGGGCGCCGGCAGCGCAGGCAGCCGCGGCCAGTCCGGCGTCGGGCTCTCCGAACGGGGTGAGGCACAGGATCAGGTCGTAGGCGCGCACAGGGGAGGTCATGTTGCTCCGAAGAAACGGGAGGACAGCACGGTGGGGGTTTTGTGCGGCGAGGCCAACGGAACCTAGCGAGCTGTTACTCATGGGTCAATAACGATGCGGCGCTTTCGCCGCCGGTGGCATTGATCCGGCCAGCCCGGCGAATTCCCCGCAAGCAATTGAAAATCCGAGCAATCCCTGTCGGCGCCCCGGCCGCACGGAGTTCCCTCGCCCCTTCCCACACCCGCACAAGTGAGACAAAGCGCCCGGCGGATTCACCGAGCACACACCGGGCGGCAACGCACCGGGACACGGAGGCGACTTCTGTAAATTCCCCATGACGTCCCCCCGGTGGCTCGATCGCGGCACACCCGCCGGCCGGTCGCCGACGAGGGCCGGGAACGGCGGACCAGGCCCGGGCAGGCGGGAAAATCGGCGACGTCCGGGGACAGGGCCCGAGGGCCGCCTCCAGGCGACCCTCGGGCGTCCATCAGCCCAGCAGCGGGCCCACGGCCGCCGGCGCGGAGGCGAGGGTACGGGTGACCGGGGAGACGAGCGTGCCCACGAGGCCGAGAGGGGCCGCGGGCTCGACCGGAGCCGGGGCGCCACCGGTGCCGACCTGGGCGATCCGGGGCTCGTACACCCGCTCCCGCCCGGGCCGCCGGACCTCGGGCCCCGGCTTGTCGCGCGGGGTGTCCCCGCCGGGTCGCTCTCCGGACCGCCGCGAGGGCTCGGGCCGGGCAGCGTCCGGCGCATCCGGCACGTCCGGCGCGGCGGAACCGTGGGGCGCGGCGGCCGACTCCAGGGCCCAGCGCTGCCCGCCGGACCCGTCGTGGGCGGCCACCACCACGGGAGCGGAGGACCTGCCGGATTCCGGGGCGAGGGCGAGGCCCCCGGGCCTGCGGAGCAGGAGTTCGCCGCGGACCGTGAGGTCGTACACCACCTCTCCGGCGTGCACGACGCAGCCGGACACCACGACACCGCGCGTGCCAGGGTCGGCGGCCAGGCAGAGGGCGGGGTCGTCGGCGCTGCGCAGCAGCCCGTCGTCCTGGTACGACCACTGCTGCGAGGCGGCGGACGAACACCCGGCCAGCACGACACCTGCGCCCGGCTCGATCCTGCCCCCGTATACGTCCAGACAGCGTCCGGAGGCGAGACTGCGCAACCGGCCGTGTGCGACCTCCACGGGTTCACCGGCCGACGCGGCGGACGGGGAGCCGGCCGCGGACCGCTCGCCCGTGGCGCCCGCGGCGCCGGGGCCGGTGGTGCGGCCGACCGGGGCGCCCCAGGTGGCACCGGGTCCGGGGACACCGTTGTCATCGGACCAGCCCTTGGTCACGAGCACGGTGGCGAGCAGAGCGAGCGCGGTGAGGCCGACACCGACCGCCAGGGCCGTACGGCATCTCCCCCCGGGCGCCGTACGGTGCCGGCCGCCCGCCACCGGGTGTGCCGCCCGGGGCTCGGACGGCCACTCTTCGGCGGCGCCGCGGCCGGGGCGGGAGTCGAGGTAGCGGCGGGCGCCCCAGCCGAGCACGGTCTCGGCGAGCAGGACGCCCAGACCGCCCTCGAAATACCCGAGCTGTTCGGCGGCATACCGGCAGTGGCGGCAGGCCGTCAGATGGTCTTGCACATCGGGGAGCAGAGAGCCGCCGCGGCGAATGGGAACGTCCAGGAGGCGGTTGTGGAAGCGGCATTCGCTGGAGGGCGCGAGTTCCCGGTGGGCTCGTACGCAGGCCACCCGGAATTGCTCGCGGGCCCGCTCCAGGGCGGCCGCGGCGGTGACCTCGTCGACGCCCAGCAGACCAGCGGGTATGTTTATGGGTTCCGCCTCGACCTCGGTATGCCACAGAAGGCATTGGGAGGCGCCGGACAGGGCCTGGAATGCGCGTTCTGCGAGGTGCCGCCTTTCGGGCGTGCCGGGCATTGTCGCGCGAAGGCCGCGACCGCCGGTGGGTTTACGCAATTCCGGCACGACCACGCATGCCGCGTCGTCGGCGGCCCAGGCGCGGACAGTCTCCCGGACGGCCACGAGGAGCTGCGGGCGCAGGGCGCCGCCCGCCACCCCGCCGGCCAGTCGGCCGAGCACACGCTGCACGGCGGCGGTGGCCACCATCTGGGCCGAAGGCCCGGAGGCGGCCAGGCAGACGACCGCATAGTCGCGCGCGGCCCGCCAGTGCCGGGCCAGCAGCAGGGCGACGGCATGGTGACTGCCGTCGTCCGGGCCGCCCAACCGAGCGACGAGATCGCGGTCGGACTCGCCCGGCAGCGAACCGGGGCGAGGCGGGAACGGTGGACGTGGGGGGTGGGGGGACTGCACGAAACCATTTCCTTTCCAGCCGCAGGACGGCATGCGAAAGGCGTCCTGTCGGAAAGCAGTGCCTGATTGGTGCATACCTAATGGGCCGGCCTTAGCGTTCGGTCATGGCCTTTGCCCTCCCATGGGGAGGCTCACCTTCGCACACGCGCCTCACAGGAAACAAGAAGTTCGATTGACTCGACTTCAGAATCGGGGAAATTCCCGGGAGTTACCGACGGTATCCACACGCGCTTGCGAATCGGGGGCCGCGTGACGGCCACTGCGGGTGCGGCAAAAGCCGGACGGCACACGGGATCTCGGGCTTCCCGGCGGCCGCCGGACGACGGGCGTTCTCCGAATGACCGCCGCCCACAGCCGGTTCCCATGCGTCTCTCGGCGCGCTCTCATCCGCGTGCCGCAGCATGGCCGCATGATCGTCCCCCACCCCCCGGCAACAGCCCACCGCCCGGCAACCGCCCACTCCCCAGCGGCCGCCCGGCGCACCCGCCCGGTGCGCAAGGCGGTCGTCCCGGCCGCCGGGCTCGGCACCCGGTTCCTGCCCGCGACGAAGGCGACGCCGAAGGAGATGCTCCCGGTCGTCGACAAGCCGGCCATCCAGTACGTCGTGGAGGAGGCCGCCGCGGCCGGCCTCGACGACATCCTGATGGTGACCGGCCGCCACAAGCGGGCCATCGAGGACCACTTCGACCACGCCGTCGAGCTGGAGCAGGCGCTGGCGGCCAAGGGTGACACCGTGCGCCTGGACGCCGTACGCGATCCGGCACGACTGGCCGACATCCACCACATCCGCCAGGGCGACCCGCTGGGCCTCGGCCACGCCGTGCTCTGCGCCCGCCACCACGTGGGGAACGAACCCTTCGCCGTCCTGCTCGGCGACGATCTGATCGACCCGCGCGAGACCCTGCTCAGCCGCATGCTGGAGGTCCGCGACCGGTACGCGGGCAGCGTGGTCGCGCTGATGGAGGTCGATCCGGCGCAGATCCACCTCTACGGCTGTGCGGCGGTGGAACCCGCCGGCGAGGAGGGGGTCGTCCGGGTCACCGGTCTGGTCGAGAAGCCGTCGCCGCAGAAGGCGCCGAGCCGCTACGCGGTGATCGGCCGCTACGTCCTCGACCCCGCCGTCTTCGGCGTCCTGGAGCGCACGCCGCCCGGGCGCGGCGGCGAGATCCAGCTGACCGACGCCCTCCAGGACCTGGCCGCGGCCGGCACGGTGCACGGAGTCGTCTTCGACGGCCTGCGCTACGACACCGGCGACAAGGCCGACTACCTGCGTACGGTGGTCCGCCTGGCCTGCGCCCGGCCGGATCTCGGCCCCGCGTTCACCGGCTGGCTCAAGGAGTTCGTGGCGGGGCTGGAGGACGCCGCGGACGGCGGGGCGGACGCCCGGGGCGGGCGCCGGGTCGCCTGAACCGGCACAAAAACAAGGAGGGGCCCGACCGGGCCCCTCCCCCAAGTGCTGCGTCAGTCCTTGTTGTTGGGCCGCAGCGTCCAGAGGACCCGCATCTCGCCCGTGACCGCTCCGTCCGCGCGCCGGATCTCGATCGACACCGGGAACTCGGGACGCTGCCCCGCGTCCAGTTCGGCCACGATGTCGGCGGCCGGGCGGCCCAGGGTCGCGGTCGCGGTGACGGCGCCCATCGCCAGCTTCTTGTAACCGATCTCGGCCCGCACGGCGAGCGGCACGGCACGCGAGAGCTGGTCCCCGAACGCGGCCAGGACGATGGCGCCGCTGGCCGACTCCCCGAGCGTGAACATCGCACCGGCGTGCGGGCCGCCCACGTGGTTGTGGAACTCGCCCTGGTCCGGCAGGGACACCACGGCCTTCTCCGGAGAGGTCTCCAGGAACTCCAGGTTCAGCGTCCGGGCCATCGGCACGGTGGCGGCGAGCATCTCGCCGATCGACATCTGGTCTGCGCTCATGGCCGTAATGTTACTCACGAGTAGAAGCGGCTGGCCAGCACGATCGCGTCACACCGCTCCGCATTGGTACGCCCCTGACAAGAGCCGGTGACCGAACCGTGTCTCCGCCGCACTAGGGTTGTCGGCCATGTGGCCAGATCAGCAGCCGCCAGGGGGCGCGCAGAACCCGCAGCAGAACCCGTACCAGCAGCCGGGTTACCAGCAGCCGAATCCGTACCAGCAGCCCGGGTACCAGCAGTACCCCCAGGCCGGCGGGTACGGGCAGCAACCGCAGTGGGGGCAGCAGCAGCCGCCCACCACACCCATGCAGCAGCCCCCGCAGGGCGGCGGCGGGCGTGCGAAGCTGATCGCGATCATCGCGGCCGCAGCGGTCGTGGTCACCGCGGGTGTGACCGGCTTCCTGGTGCTCGGCGGCTCGAAGGACGACAAGGCCGACAGCGGCAAGGGCGGCGGGCACAAGAGCCAGTCGCCGACGTCGGAGCCCACGGCCAGCTCGTCCTCGGACGACGGCGACCCGCGCGGCAACGAGTCGGAGAAACCGACCGTCGCGGGCTGGAAGGTCGTGGTGAACCCCAAGTTCGGCACGGCTTTCGACGTACCGGCCGACTGGGAGGTGGAGCGGCCCGGCGTCTTCAGCTTCTTCGAGGACAAAAAGAAGGGCGACGGGTCGGCATACATCGGCTTCTCCGGGTCCTCGTTCCTGAGGCAGGACTACTGCAGCGCCGAGGACAACGGCTCGAAGGAGTCCTACGCTCTCGCGGGCAGTGGCACGAAGGGCGAGAACGGCGGCAAGGACACGGCCAGCATCGCCCGCGGCGACGCGGCCACCTTCGCGTTCGGCGGGTACACCGACCAGTCGGACGCCGCCAAGAAGTATCTCCGGATCGGCAAGGCGCAGCCCTTCACGACGGCGTCGGGCCTCAAGGGCAGCGTCGCGACGTCGTACGTCGTCGGTGCACCCAAGAAGAACAAGTGCGCCACCGACGGCAAGGCCATCACGTTCGCCTTCAAGAACTCCGTCGACAACTTCGTCTCGTGGACTCTCTACGGCGCCAAGGGCGTCAAGGACGAACTGTCCGACGCGACCATCCAGAAGATCCTCGGCACGGTACGGCTGCAGGGCCACCCGACCGTGGAATGACCGGACAGCGGTCCCGGCCCCGCCGGAACGCGGACCGGGAGGGGGAACGTCAGCGGGCCTGACAAGCGTGTGGCGCTGCCCGCCCCGTGGAAC
>NZ_JBFAET010000039.1:20368-62556 GCF_040642095.1 Streptomyces sp. NPDC020362 | reverse complement strand
CTCGCTCGGTCGCGGCCGTCGGTCGCGGCCGAGCGGACGAGTGCGGACATGGGGCGGCGCCCGTCGGAGAACCGATGGGCGCCGCCGCATGCTGTCCGCGGCCCCGCTCTGTCAGTGCCGACCCGCACAATGGATTGCGGAACGCGGAGTGTGACGGAAGGGCGGCGTGACCCATGACCGTGTGGGACGACCTCGTCGGGCAGGAGAAGGTGAGCGCGGTGCTCGACGCCGCCGCGCGGGACGCCGACGCCCTCGTCACGGCCGCCGCGGCGGCCGAGCCGCTGCCGGAGGCGTCGAAGATGACCCACGCCTGGCTGTTCACGGGCCCGCCCGGCGCGGGCCGGAACCAGGCGGCGCGGGCCTTCGCCGCGGCCCTGCAGTGCGTGAGCCCCGACCGCGCGCTCGGCGGGTCCCCCGGCTGCGGCTTCTGCGACGGCTGTCACACCGCCCTGCTCGGCACCCACGCGGACGTCACCACGGTCGCCGCCGTCGGTTCCGAGATCCTGGTGAAGGACATGCGGGACACGGTCCGCAAGTCGTTCACCGCCCCGGCGAACGGCCGCTGGCAGATCATCCTGGTCGAGGATGCCGAGCGGCTGAACGAGAAGTCGGCCAACGCCGTCCTCAAGGCGGTGGAGGAGCCCGCCCCCCGTACGGTCTGGCTGCTGTGCGCCCCCTCCATCGAGGACGTCCTGCCCACGATCCGCTCCCGCTGCCGCCACCTGAATCTGCGGACGCCCTCGGTCGCCGCGGTCGCCGACATGCTCGTACGCCGCGACGGGATCGAACCCGGCGTCGCCACGGCCGCCGCCCGTGCCACCCAGGGCCATGTCGACCGGGCCCGCCGCCTGGCCACCGACCCGGCGGCCCGCGAGCGCCGCGCCGCCGTGCTCAAGCTCCCGCTGCGTGTGGACGAGGTCGGTGCCTGCCTCAGGGCGGCCCAGGAACTGGTCGACGCGGCCGCCGAGGACGCCAAACAGCTCGCCGAGGAGATGGACGGCAAGGAGACCGAGGAGCTGAAGGCGGCGCTGGGCGCGGCCCAGGGCGGTCGGCTGCCGCGCGGTACGGCCGGTGTGATGAAGGACCTGGAGGACATGCAGAAGCGCCGCAGAACCCGTACGCAGCGCGACAGCCTCGACGTCGCCCTCGGCGACCTGACCGGTTTCTACCGCGACGTCCTCGCCCTCCAGCTCGGCTCCCGGGTCGCGATCGCCAACGGGGACGCCGAGGACGCCCTGGACCGGCTGGCGCGCGGCAGCAGCCCGGAGTCCACGCTCCGCCGCATCGAGGCGATCGCCGCCTGCCGGGAGGCGCTGGACCGCAACGTGGCCCCGCTGCTGGCGGTGGAGGCGATGACGATGGCCCTGCGGGCGGGGTGAACCGGGCGTACGGTGGTTGACGCACTGCATCCCCCGTACGAGGCCACGGCCCGCCCGCGCCGTATCCCCCGTACGAGGCCATGGCTCGCACGCACCGCACCCACCCCGTTGCTCACCGTTACGCTCGTCCGATGCACACCTGGTCATCCCTCCGCCGGAACCGCCGGACCCGAACCGGAACTCGGACCGGAAACCGAACCCGGACGACCGCGCGCGTCTCGGGCATCTTCCTCGCGGCCGCCGCGCTGCTCGTGTCCGCCTGTTCCTCCGGGAGCTCGACCACGTCGTCCGGTGATGCGGCGGAGGCGGCGCTGGCCGCACTGCCGCGTGCCACGCCGTCGGCACTGTCCCCGTACTACACACAGCACCTGAGCTGGCACAGCTGCGGCGCCCCGGGCTTCCAGTGCGCCACGATGAAGGCCCCGCTGGACTACGCCCACCCCGGCGCGGGCGACATCCGGCTCGCCGTCGCCCGCAAGAAGGCCACCGGCAAGGGCAAACCGCTCGGCTCACTGCTGGTCAACCCGGGCGGCCCGGGCGGCTCGGCGATCGCCTACCTCCAGCAGTACGCGGGCATCGGCTACCCCGCCGGCGTCCGCGCCCGCTACAACATGGTGGCCATGGACCCGCGGGGCGTCGCCCGCAGCGAGCCCGTCGAATGCCTGAGCGGGCGCCAGATGGACACCTACACCCAGACGGACACCACCCCCGACGACCAGGCGGAGACGAACACGCTGGTCGGCGAGTACAAGAAGCTCGCCGAGAGCTGCGGGGCGCACTCGGCGCGCCTGCTGCGGCACGTGTCCACCGTCGAGGCCGCCCGGGACATGGACGTCCTGCGGGCGGTGCTGGGCGACCCGAAGCTGAACTACGTCGGCGCGTCGTACGGCACCTTCCTCGGGGCGACGTACGCCGGTCTGTTCCCGGACCGGGTGGGCCGCGTGGTGCTGGACGGCGCGATGGACCCGGACCTCGACTCGCGCAAGCTGAACCTGGAGCAGACGGCCGGCTTCGAGACGGCGTTCCAGGCCTTCGCGAAGGACTGCGTACGGCAGAGCGACTGCCCGCTCGGCGGCAAGGGCACGACGCCCGCGCAGGTCGGCAACCACCTCACGGCCTTCTTCCGCAAGCTGGACGCCCACCCCATCCCGGCGGACCACCGCAAGCTCACCGAGTCGCTGGCCACCACCGGGGTGATCGCGGCGATGTACGACCAGGCGACCTGGGGAGAGCTGCGCGAGGCGCTGCACTCGGCGATGAAGAACAACGACGGCGCGGGCCTGCTGGCTCTGTCCGACAGCTACTACGAGCGCGACGCGAACGGCCACTACAGCAACCTGATGATGGCCAACGCCGCCGTGAACTGCCTCGACCTGTCACCCGCGTTCACCAGCCCCGAGCAGGTGAAGAAGGCCCTGCCCGCGTTCGAGAAGGCGTCCCCGGTCTTCGGCGCGGGCCTGGCCTGGGCCTCGCTGAACTGCGCGTACTGGCCGGTGAAGGCCACGGGCGAGCCGCACCGCATCGAGGCGAAGGGCGCGGCTCCCATCGTGGTCGTCGGCACCACCCGCGACCCGGCGACCCCCTACCCCTGGGCCGAGTCCCTCGCCCGCCAGCTCGCCTCGGGCCACCTGCTGACCTACGTCGGCGACGGCCACACCGCCTACGGCCGCGGCAGCACCTGCATCGACTCCGCGATCGACACCTACCTCCTGCACGGCACCCCGCCGGCCCACGGAAAGCGCTGCTCATAGCGCCTCGCGCCCGCCCCGGATCCCGTGCTCCGGGGCGTGTGCGAAGCACCCTCGGAAACTGTGTAGACTTACCGACGTTGCTGATCGCACCATAGTGCGGGCAGCGCGCCGCTTTAGCTCAGATGGCCAGAGCAACGCACTCGTAATGCGTAGGTCTCGGGTTCGAATCCCGAAAGCGGCTCTCTTCTGGAACCCCAGGTCAGGCACTACTTGACCTGGGGTTCTGTCGTTCCGTGGAGGCGACGGCAGTGCCGGGTGCGTTCCCGCCGCCGCTGGTCACGTCCGCCGCGCCGCCCCGTCCGGAGGTGTTGCCGGTCGGCTTCCGCGCAGCGGTGCTATCAAGGGTGTATGGAGGTATTTTCCGGGCGCCCTCGGAGCCCGGAACGTCATCCGCTCAACGGGCGCTCACGGCAACACCGGGACTCCCTGCTGGACCTGCACAGCGCGGCCGGTCAAGTGTTCCTTCTCCAGGTCGTCATCGTGGTCCTGCTGGTCGTGGTCGCGGTGTGGGCCATGGTGCTCCAGACGGCGCGTGACGCGGTGCGGCAGGGGCGTCGTGATGCGGTGGTCGCGGCCCAGGCGTTCGCGAGTGCCCCCGGCACGGCCGAGGCGCTGCGCGGCCGTGATCCGACGGCAGTGCTCCAGCCGCGGGCCGAGGAGGCCCGCAAACGCGCGGGCGTGGACTTCATCGTCGCCATGAACACGCAGGGGATTCGTTACACGTATCCCTATCCGCGGGAGATCGGTAAGAAGTTCGTCGGCACCATTGCACCGGCACTGAAGGGCCGCACCGTCGTCGAGCAGGCCGGCGGGCCGCCGCTGCCCGCGGGCAGGGGGACGGACGTGCAGGCGGTGGTCCCGGTGACCGACTCGCACGGCACGGTGGTCGGCCTGGTCTCCGCCGGAATCACGGTCAAGAACGTGGCGGCACTGTGGCTGCCGCAGCTGCCGATCATCCTGGGCAGCGGTGCGGCCGCGCTGGCGCTGGCCGTGACGGGAACGACGCTGGTGTCCCGGCGGCTGCGGCGGCAGACCCACGGCATGGCTCCCGCGGAGCTGGCGCAGCTGTACGAGCACCACGACGCGGTCCTGCACGCGGTGCGGGAAGGAGTGCTGATCACCGGCGCCGACGGACGACTGCTGCTGGCCAACGACGAGGCGGCACGGCTGCTCGAACTGCCGGCGGGCGCGCGGGGGCGCCCGGTGCGGGAGCTGGGACTGGCGGAGCCGATCACGCGACTGCTGTCGTCGCCGGAGGCGGTCACCGATGAGGTGCGTCTCGTGGGGGACCGGTTGCTGGCGGTGAACAAGCGGCCGACGTACCCGCAGGCCGACCGGGGAGGCAGCGTGGTGACCCTGCGGGACACCACGGAGCTGGCGGCGGTCTCGGGGCGCGCCGCGGTCGCGCGGGAGCGGCTGAAGCTGCTGTACGAGGCCGGGGTGGGGATCGGCACGACTCTGGACGTGGGGCGTACGGCCCAGGAGCTGGCCGACGTTGTGGCGCCGCAGTTCGCCGACCTGGTGACGGTGGACCTGCTCGACGCGGTACTGAGGGGTTGGGAGCCGACTGCGGAGGGCTGGCGGCATCTGCGCCGGGCCGCGATCGGCGGAGAACAGCGGATGATCCCGGTGTATCCGGTGGGTGAGGTGATCACGTTCTCGCACCGGACGCCGCAGATGCGGACGCTGCAGGAGCGCCGGGTCGTGCTGGAGACGGACCTGCGGCAGGCACAGGGCTGGCGGGAACAGGATCCGGAGCGCGCCCGGAAGTCCCTGGAGTGCGGGTTGCGTTCGCTGCTGGCCGTACCGCTGCGGGCGCGGAACGTACCGCTGGGCGTGGTGAACTTCTACCGGACGGCTGATTCCCCGGCGTTCGAGCCGGAGGATCTCTCCTTCGGGGAGGAACTGGCCGCGCGGGCGGCCCTGGCCATCGACAATGCCCGGAGGTTCACCCGGGAGCACGCGATGGCGGTGACGCTGCAGCGCAGTCTGCTGCCGCGGGCACAGCCGGACCAGGACGCACTCGAGGTGGCCTGGCGGTATCAGCCCGCGGAGGCCGGGGTGGGCGGGGACTGGTTCGACGTCATTCCGCTGCCGGGCGCTCGGGTGGCCCTGGTCATGGGTGACGTCGTCGGTCACGGGCTGCACGCGGCGGCGACGATGGGCCGGTTGCGCACCGCGGTGCACAACTTCGCCACCCTGGACCTCCCCGTGGAGGAGGTGCTCGGGAACCTGGACGACCTCGTCGCCCGCATGGACAACGAGGAGAAGGCGGGCGATGCCGCCGACGGTCACGAGGGGGAGGGGGTGACCGGCGCGACCTGTCTCTACGCGGTCTACGACTCGGTGGCGGGAGTCTGCACGATGGCCCGCGCGGGACATCCGGAACCGGTGGTGGTGCGTCCGGACGGGACGGTCACCTGTCCTGGCGTCCCGGCTTCGACGCCTCTCGGCCTGGGCGGCTACCCCTTCGAGACCGCCGAGTTCTCCCTGCCGGAGGGTTCACAACTGGTGCTCTACACCGACGGCCTGGTGGAGGACCGCACCCACGACATCGACGTCGGGATGGAGAGGCTGCGCCGGGCACTGGACGGTTCCGGGCGCCGCACCCCGGAGGAGACGTGTCAGGCGTTGATCGACGCGCTGAAGCCGTCGCACTCCTTCGACGACATCGCGCTGCTGACGGCGCGTACCCGGATGTTCCCGCCCTCGCGCGTGGCCGAGTGGGAGGTGCCGTCGGACCCGGCGGTGGTTCCCTCGGTGCGGGCGCGGTGCAGGGAGACGTTGCGGGAGTGGGGACTGGAGGAGACCGGATACGCCACGGAACTGATCCTCAGCGAACTGGTGACGAACGCGATCCGGTACGGCTCGCCGCCGGTCGGTGTGCGACTGCTGCACGGACGCTGTCTGATCTGTGAGGTGTCGGACGGCAGCGGCACCTCGCCGCGTCTGCGGCGGGCGGCGACCATGGACGAAGGCGGGCGGGGACTGTTCCTGGTGGCGCAGTTCGCCCAGCGATGGGGAACGCGGTACACGGCGCGCGGCAAGGTCATCTGGACGGAACAGTCCCTCCACGACGGCACGTCCGCCGCCACGAGCCACGCACCGGTCGACTTCCTCCTCGACCAGTTCGACGATCACGGGTGACCGTCCTCCGCTCAATGGGCGCGGCGCTCGTACACCGTCACCCTGCGGCCGCGTACCTGCTCGTCCGCGACCACGGTGAAGTAGCTCCTGAGCACCGAGGTCTTCACCCTGTCCCGTTCCGCGGACACCGGCTTCGCGACCTCGGTCGCGTCCGTGACCAGCAGGATGCGGTGCTGGGCCAGCATCGCCGCGCGGATCCGGTCGGGGCCGGCCTCCACACCCTTCAGGGTCCCGGAGTCCTCGGGGCCGTCCCGCAGGGCGATGTCGTTCAGGCCGGTGAACTTCCCGGGGGAGACCAGCGCGGTGTCGCGCCGCGCGGCCGGTACGAAGAGCACCGCGTCCCCGGTCTGCTTGAGCCGCTGTACGTCCGCCGCCACCGACAGGACGTCGTCCACCCGGCTGGAGGCGGAACGCTTGGCCAGCGACTGCGGCAGCAGGGCCACCAGCGCCGCGGCGAGAGCCACGGGAAGGATCCACCGGGACGCTCGCGGGAAGCGGGGCGCGGCCGCCCGTACCGCGCCGCCCAGCGCCGCCCCGATCAGCAGGGCCAGACCCAGCAGGCTGAACAGCACGTAGCGGTCGAGGAACAGTGGCTGGATCAGGGAGAGCCCGATCAGGGTGAGCTGGGGCAGCGCCAGGAGGGGCAGGCCGACGGCCGCGGCCGACAGGCGGCCCGACTGCGGACGGTCCAGCAGGGCTCCCAGGCCGCCGATCGCCAGCAGTACCGCCGGGCCGATCAGCATGTGCCATGTCAGCGGCGGGATCCAGGAGATCTGGTCGGACTGGCTCCGGCTGAACAGGATCAGTGGCAGCACACCCGTCGTGGCGGCCGCCGAGGCCGCTGCCCAGCGCATCCACACCCGGCGCCCGGCCCGCGTCCAGATCAGGGTCGCCGCGTGCGCCGGCAGGATCATCAGCGACAGCCAGTTGAGCAGGCCGCACAGCAGGACGGCGCCGCCGTACGCCGCCCAACGGAGCCCATGGCAGCGGCCGTTGAGCGAAGTCACCAGGAGCAGCGTCGAGATCGCCGCTCCGGCCGCGACCAGCGCGTACGGCCGCCCCTCCTGGAGGTAGAACTGCACGGCCGGCAGGAGCCCCAGGGCCAGGCCGGCGCCCAGTCCTGTCCACGGTCCGGCCAGCCGGTGGCCGATGACCGTCACACAGGCCGCCGCCACGGCCATGGCCAGCACGGAGGGCAGCCGCAGGGTCGTGGTGCCGGGTCCGAAGACCTCGAAGAGACCGTGCATCAGCAGGTAGTAGAGGCCGTGCACGGCGTCGACATGGCTCAGCATGCGCGAGATCTCGGGGACGGACCGCTCGGCCACCTGCCAGGTCGCGGCCTCGTCCCGCCACACACTGTGCTGGCGGGCCAGTCCCCACAGGCCGAGGGCCAGGGTCCACAGGACCGGGAGCAACCAGATGGGCAGCCTGGGCAGGCGGCGCCGCCGGACGGCTATGTGGGATGTCATGAAGTTGTCGAGGCCCCCGAAGTAGTGGTGCGAACCGGTCGTGAGCGGTGCGCGGTCGTCAGGAAGAGTCCCCGGGCGGCTCGGCGGGTTGCGTCGAGCGGGAAAAGGAGCAGGCCCGGCGGGAGGAGAGAGCGGGAGAAGATCCATCACCCGGGCGGGTGTCCGGCAGCAGCGGGGATCCTTGGTGAGGTGCATGGCAGGGCGGCCCTCGCCCGCCTCGTGGCCGGGTGGCCCTCGTCCGCCTCGTGGCCTCCGGCCGGCGCGCGCCTCCCGGCGGTGCCGGCCGAACGCGGCTGCCCGGTCCTGTGGGCCCGGACGCGGTGCCCGGGGGCGTCCGCCGGGTTGCGGGGCCTCGCGCAGTGCGCAGGGAAAGGCAAGCAAACGCACGGACAAAACCAGAGCAAAGGGGCTGTCAAGTGAACCGGGCTCCAGTGAACCGGCACCCTTGAGGCAACATCTTGGTGAACGGCGAGCACTGCGCGGTCGGGACGCGGTGCCGCCGTCTGCCGGATGGGGTGAGGGACGTGGTGGAGCCGAGGATCGCGGTCGCCGTGGTGACCATGGGCAACCGGCCCGCCGAAGTCGACGCCCTGCTGCAGTCCGTGGCCAAGCAGGACATCGAACCCGCCCGCATCGTGATCGTCGGCAACGGCTGCCGGCTGCCCGAGTTCGCCGCCCGGCTGTCCCTGCCCGGCCGGGTCACCACCATCGACGTCGAGGAGAACCTCGGATGCCCGGGCGGGCGGAACGTGGCCCTCGCCCGGCTGCGCGAGTACGGCGATGTCGACGTCGTGGTGGAACTGGACGACGACGGGCTGCTCGTGGACGTCGACGTGCTGCGCCGGGTGCGTGAGCTGTACGCGGCCGACCCGCGCCTGGGCATCGTCGGCTTCCGCATCGCCGACGAGCACGGCGAGACCCAGCAGCGGCACGTGCCCAGGGTGGGCAAGTCCGATCCGATGCGCGGCGGTGACGTGACGGGCTTCCTCGGCGGCGGACACGCCCTGAGCATGGAGATGCTGGCCGAGACCGGTGACTGGCCCGCCGAGTTCTTCTTCGCGCACGAGGAGACCGACCTGGCCTGGCGGGCCGCCGACGCCGGCTGGCGGATCCGCTACGTCCCCGAACTGCTCCTCCAGCACCCCAAGACCTCGCCGGCCCGGCATGCCATCTACTACCGCGTCAACGCCCGCAACCGCGTCTGGCTCGTCCGGCGCCGGCTGCCGCTGCCGCTCATCCCGGTGCATCTGGGGGTGTGGACGCTGCTCACCCTCGCCCGCACCCGGTCGGTGGCCGGGCTGCGCGCCTGGTTCGGTGGATTCATGGAGGGGCTGCGGGAGCCTGCCGGTGAGCGCCGGCCCATGCACTGGCGGACGGTGTGGCGGCTCACCCGGCTGGGGCGCCCGCCCGTCGTCTGAGCCGCGGGCACGCAGGGTTCGAGGGGGCCGGGCAGGGGCCGACGGGGTCTGAGCAGACATCGAGCAGGGTCCGAGCCGGGGATGCGAGGGTGCGGGACAGGGCCCCGGTCGTTCACCTCCGCCGACCGGGGCCCACTCACGTCCCCGGACCAGGCCTGCGGCGACACTCCCCCGAGTTGCGCGACACAGCGCGCGCGCCGATGAGCCGGATCCGATGGAATGATCACATCAGGGCTCACCAACAGATCGCTAACATGTGGCCAACGGTTCCTCCGCAGGCCGCGAACCGGTTGGCCGGAAGCCGTCCGGAGGCGGCGGCAGCAAGCCGGACCCTAACGGAGTCCGGCCTCGACCGGCAGGCATGCGGCGGGAAACCGTTGAGGACGGGGCGGAATTCCGCCAGGGAACGGCGGGCGCGCGCCCGCACAGCACGGTCGGACAGGACCGCGGGAAGGCAGTGGCGGCGTGATGCGGCGATGCAAGCTGCGTTTCGGACTCCTGGGGCCGCCCATCCTCTACGACCGACCGCCGTACGGTATTTCGCACGACGCCGCCCGGGCTGCCTCGGCGGGCGCCTCCGGCGGCGTCCCCCTGCAGCCCGGTGACGCGGAATTCGGTGACGCGGAACCGGGTGACGCCCACGACGCCGCCCCCGACCACCTCGTGCACTCCATCGGCAGCCCCAAGGTGCGTGCCCTGCTCGCCGCGCTGCTGCTGGAGGCCGGCCGGGTGGTGTCGGTGGAGTCCCTGAAGGACGTCCTGTGGGGCGGGGCACCCCCCGTCTCGGCGCAGGCCTCGTTGCACAACCACGTCACCCGGCTGCGCCGTCTCCTGGACGACCCCGAGCGGCTCAGGGCCGTACCGCCCGGCTATCTGCTGCGGGTCGACGACGGCGAGTTGGACGTGCACGTGTTCGACGCCCGGGTCGTCGAGGCGCGTGCCGCGCACGCCCGGCGGGACTGGGCGGTCGTCGTGCGCGCCTGCACGGCCGGGCTCGCGCTCTGGCGCGGCACACCGCTCAGCGGCCTCCCCGCCGACCTCGGCGGCTACGCCTTCGTGCAGCGCCTGGAGGAGGCACGGCTGCTCCTGCTGGAGTGGCGGTACGACGCCGAACTCGCCCTCGGCGGTGCCCGGACGGCCGGGCTCGTCCCGGAGCTGACGGCGCTGGTCGCCGAGCATCCGCTGCGTGAGGCATACCACCGCCAGCTCATGCTCGTCCTGTACCGCACCGGCCGCCAGGCGGAGGCCCTGGCCGTCCACCGCGACCTGCGCGCCCGCCTCGTCGAGGAACTCGGGGTCGAGCCCGGCCACACAGTCCGCGAGGCCCACCTGGAGGTGTTGCGCACCTTCTCGCCCCCGAAGCCCGAGAACCCGGCCGCCGGACCCGTGCCTCTGCCCCCGCGCAGACCCGCCCCCGCGCAGGCCGACAGTGTTCCGTCCTGCGCCGACGGCGAACCGACCCCGACCCCGCCCAGGGCACCCGCCGCGGCGGACGGCAAGCCGGTCTCCCCGATTCCCCGGCCGCGCACCGACGCCGAGCCGGCTCTGCGTGGCACAGCGGTACGCGCCGATGCCGAGTCGGGTCTCCACAGCACACCGGCACGCGCAGACGCCCAGTCGGCCCTTCGCGGCGCTCCGGCACCTGTCGACGGCGGATCAGCCCCCCACGGCGCACCCGCACCCGTCGGTGCGGCATCCGCTCCCCAGGGGCCGCCCGCCCCGGCCCAGCTTCCCCCCGCCCCGGCCATCTTCGCGGGCCGAGCCGCCGAACTCCACGAGCTGCAGCAGACCCTCGCCACCCAGGAAAGCCGCCTCGCCGTGGTCAGCGGCATGGCCGGCGTCGGCAAGAGCGCCCTCGCCCTCCACGTCTCCCATGCGTTGCGGGAGCGTTTTCCCGACGGCCAGCTGTACGTCAACCTGCACGGCGCCACCCCCGGCATGCCCCCGCTCACCACCGCCCAGGCCCTCACCGCACTCCTGCGCGACCTCGGTGCCGAGCCCCGCAACATCCCCGAACACCCGGACGCGGCCGCCGCCCTGCTCCGCTCGCTCCTCGCCCCGGCCCGCATCCTCCTGGTGCTGGACGACGCGGCGAGCGCGGCCCAGGTGCGTCCCCTGCTGCCGGCCGGCCCCGGCTGCGCCGTGATCGTCACCAGCCGCTCGCCACTGACCGCACTGGACGGCGCCCGCCGCTTCCCGCTCGGCCCGCTCAGCGGGGAGGACAGCGCGGCGCTGCTCCGCGCGGTGAGCGGACGCGCGGGGCTCCATGCGGACCACGCCCTGGTCGAGCTGACCGGCAGACTCCCGCTCGCGCTGCGGGTCGTCGCCGCCCGCCTGGCCGCCCGCCGGGCGCTGACCCCGGAGGTGCTGGCCGGGCAACTGGCTGCCACCGAGGGCCGGTTGCACCACCTGGAGTACGACGACCTGAGCGTCCGCCGCTCCCTGGCCGTCGCCCACGACGCGCTCGCCGCCGCCGAACGCGAGGCCGACCGGGACGCGGCCCTCGTCCTGCGCCACATCGGCGCCCTCGACCTCTCCACCTACGGCGCCCCGCTGATCGCCCGCCTCACCGGCACCGACGAGCGCCGTGCCGAGGCCGCGCTGGACCGGCTGGTCGACGTGGCCCTGCTGGAGGAGACGTCGTACGGCCGCTACACCCCGCACGACCTGGTGCGCGACTTCGCCCGCGAACTGGCCGGCAAGAGCCCGCAGCCCTGCGCCGACGCCGATCTCATCGCCCTGCGCTGGTACTCCGCCGTCGCCGAGCGTGTCCTGGTCGCCATCGTGGAGGCCGGGCTCGACCAGGAGGACCGCCGGCGGCCCACCGCCGCCGAGCCGCCGGAGCACGCGGCGGACGTGGCCGCCCTGACGACCTTCGAGTCCACCGACATGGCCTTCGCCTGGGGCGAGGTGGAGCTGGAGAACATCGTCGCGCTGGTGGAGCGCAACGCGGACACGGCCGACGAGCGCCGCGCCGCTCATCTCTCCGCGCTCGTACGGCTGTTCTTCCCCTATGTGCAGCGCAGCGGCCGGGTCGCCGAGATGGAGGTGCTGGGGCGGGCCGCGCTCGGTACGGCACGGCGGCTCGGGGACGCGCCGGCGGAGGCGTACGCGCTGGTCGACCTCGCGGGCCTGCACTTCCTGACCGGCCGGCAGAACGACGCCCTCGCCCTCACCGACCAGGCCCTCGTCATCTGGCGGCGGCTCGGCAGGGTCTCCTGGATCCGGCGCAGCCTGAACAACCGCGGGCTGCTCCTGGAGGGGCTCGGGCGGTTCGCGGAGTCCGGGGAGGCGCTGCGGCAGAGCCTCGGCTACTCCCGCCGGCTGAACGACCCCTACGGCGAGGCCGTCACCTACAGCCACCTCGGCAACCTCTACGAGCACACCGACCCGCGGTCCGCCATCGAACAGCACCGGCGTTCGCTGGCGATCGGGGACGCGATCGGCGCGGTCATCGTGCAGCACTCGGCGCACTGCAACATCGGCTACGCGCAGCTCACCCTCGGAGAACCGGCCTCCGCGGCCCGGCACTTCGAGGAGAGCCTGCGCATCCTCGGCGGCCACGGCGACTGGCACGGCGAGTCACGGACCCGGCTCGGTCTGGTCCGCGCGCTGCGGCAGCTGGGCGAGTCCGAGCGGGCCACCCACGAGTGCACCGAGCTGCTGCACCGGGCCGACGCCCGGGCCGACCGCTACATCGGCGGCCTCGCCCGCCACCAGCACGGGCTTCTGCTGCGCGAGCAGGGGCGGCGGCCGGAGGCGTACGACACCTGGCGCGCGGCTCTCACGGCGCTGGCCGGAACGGACGAGCAGACGGTGCTGGAGGAGCTGCGCGAGCTGCTGGCCGACTGCAGCGCGCCGTGAACGGAGGCCGACGTGCCGTGAACGGAATGCGCCGTGCCGACAACGGAGTTCACCCTGCCGTGAATGTAATTCACCGTGCCGTCAACGGGGTTCACCGTGCCGTCAACGGCGCTCACTTGGCGTCGGCATAGCACTCGACCACCGCCGTCGTGAACGGGAAGCGCACCGGGGTGTCGCCGAAGGTCAGCCGTCCGGCCAGGTCGGAGGCGTCCCGGATGGCCCGGACGACCGTGTCGGCCTCCTCGGCCGGGCAGTGCACGATGACCTCGTCGTGCTGGAAGAAGACCAGCTCGGCCGAGAGGTCTGCGCAGGCCCGGCGCAGCGCGGCGAGCAGCAGCAGGGCCCAGTCGGCGGCGCTGCCCTGCACGACGAAGTTCCGCGCGAAGCGGCCCCGCGCACGGGAGTTGGTGGAGGCGTAGCCGGGGACCCAGGCCTGGCCCTCGGAGTCGTCCTCGCCGACCGGGATGCCGGCCTCCTCCGACGCGTCCTCGCCCGCCGGGGCGGCGGGCGGGCAGGTGCGGCCCAGCCAGGTGCGTACGAGCCGGCCCTCCTCCCCGGCCCGCGCGGCCTCGTCGACGTAGGCGACCGCGCGGGGGAAGCGGCGGCGCAGCGCGGCGAGGTTCTTCAGGCCGTCGCCGGAGGTCTGGCCGTAGACCGCGCCGAGCACGGCGATCTTGGCCTGGTCACGGTCGCCGGAGAAGGCGTGGTCGGAGACGGACTGGTAGAGGTCGCTCGCCCGGCCGGCGACCTCCATCAGGCCGGGGTCGCGGGAGATCGCGGCGAGCACGCGCGGCTCCATCTGGTCGGCGTCGGCCACGACCAGCCGCCAGCCGGGGTCGGCGACCACGGCCCGCCGGATCACCTTGGGGATCTGCAGCGCGCCCCCGCCGTTGGTCACCCAGCGCCCGGTGACCGTGCCGCCGGCGAGGAACTCCGGCCGGAACCGGCCCTCACGCACCCAGTCCTGCAGCCAGGACCAGCCGTGTGCGACCCAGATGCGGTACAGCTTCTTGTACTCCAGCAGGGGTTCGACGGCCGGGTGGTCGAGGGACCGGATCTCCCAGCGGCGGGTGGACTTCACCTTGATCCCGGCCTGCGCGAAGGCCTTGATCACGTCGGCGGGCAGGTCGGGCCGCACCCGGCGGCCGAAGGCCGCGGACACCTCGTCCGCCAGTTCGGCCAGGCGGCGCGGCTCGCCGCCGCCCGCGTACCGCTCGCCGAGCAGGTCGTGCAGCAGCTCGCGGTGGACCTCGGCGCTCCAGGGGAGGCCGGACCGGTTCATCTCGGCCGCCACCAGCATCCCCGCCGACTCCGAGGCGGTCAGCAGTCGCATCCGGTCGGGGTGGGTGGTCTTCTCGTGCCGCCGCTGCTGCTCGGCATAGACCGCGAGGAGGTCGTCGAGGGGCATGCGGGTGCCGGACGGCTCGAACAGCGGGGACTGGGCGCCCGGTTCGGCCGAGCGCTGGGGCGGGTCGGGCGGTACGGGGCCGCCGCGGAGGCGGGCCAGGGCGGCGGCGGCCGAGCGTGGCTCGCCGGACCGGCCCTCGTGGCCCAGCAGGAGTGTCTCGGCGTCCTCGATGTCGTAGCACCGCTCCACTCGCACCCCCGTGGCGAGCAGACGCGGGTAGACCTCGGCGGTCGACCGCCACACCCAGCGTGACACCTCCGGACGGCTCCGCACCGCCCCGGCGAGATCGCTCTCCCGCCGAACCGGACCGGCGGGCAGCCCGTCCGGGCCGAGGGGGGCGACGTCCACGCCACCGTCCTCGGCCGGCGCGAGTGCCCACCGGTCGGTCATATCCGTGAGTGTGGCAGGCTGCACTGACAATCGGCCTGACCTGCGGCTTCAGTCCTCCCTACGGTCCATGGGGCCGGTCTTCGGCCCGGCTGCCGTCGGCGCCTCCTGCTGCTGCTCCAGCAGCAACGCCAGAATCCTGCCGACGTAGTCGTCGGTCGCCTCCTTGGTGATGCCGAGCCCGCTGAGGACGCCTTCGCCGTTCTCGTGCTCCAGCAGGGCCAGCAGGAGGTGCTCGGTGCCGATGTAGTTGTGCCCGAGCCGGAGCGCCTCGCGGAAGGTGAGTTCCAGGACCTTCTTGGCCTCCGGGCCGTAGGGGACGAGGTCGGGGACCTCCTCCGCGGCGGGCGGGAGCGCGGCGGCCGCGGCCTGGCGTACGGCGTCCAGCACGACGCCCTGCGCGGTGATCGCCTTCGCGGCCAGGCCCTCCGGCTCGGCCAGCAGCCCCAGGACCAGGTGTTCGGGGCGGCCCTCGGGGGTGCGTGCCGCCACCGCCTCGTTGTGGGCGGCCATGACCACGTTCCGTGCGCGGGGGGTGTAGCGGCTGAAGCCCTGGGCCGCGTCGAGGTCGGCCGACTCCTTCGGCACGAACCGCTTCTGCGCCGCCTGCCGGGTCACGCCCATGCTCTTGCCGATGTCGGTCCAGGACGCACCCGAGCGGCGGGCCTGGTCCACGAAGTGGCCGATCAGGTGGTCGGCCACGTCACCGAGGTGATCGGCGGCGATCACCGCGTCCTGGAGTTGGTCGAGGGGTTCGGTGTGCACCGTCTTGATGGCCGCGATCAGGTCGTCGAGGCGTACGGATGCCGTGATGTTCGGATTGCTCGCCATGTGTCAACCGTAGGTTGCCACCCCCCGACTGTCAACCAGCGGTTGACAGTCGGGTTTTCCTTCCCGGCCCGGCCGTCCGGTGCCCGGCCACCGGGAAGGCGGTGTCGAAGAGGATCGCCCCGGGGGTGAGCAAGGTCATGACGGTGCCGCTCCGAGCCGCTCCGGGAGTACGACGGAGCCGGCCCCGTCGCGCCGCTCCCGAGGCTGTCCACAGGGTGTGGACAGCCTCGGGTCCCGCTGTCCGTGGCGCGTGGCACGATCGACGGTGTGACCAGCACTGCCAGCACCGTCGACCGGGCCCTGCGGGCCGCCCTGTACGACGACACGGACACCGGACTCGACACGGGCGCCTCCCTGCTCGCCGCCGACCTCGCCGCGGACGCCGAACTCGCGCGCCGGGGCGAGGAGTTCGTCGCGGCCGCCTGGCAGCGCGGCTGGCAGCCCGCGGACGTCGTACGGCTGGTGCGGCGGGAGCTGGACGACCTCCACGTACGTCTGGCCGCGGGCCTGATCCGGGCGCAGGCAGGGCGGGACCGCCCGCGCGGGCACCGCTGGGCCGGCCAGCTGGAGGCCCTGGCGGCGGACCCCGCGCGCCCGGGCGACCGTTTCTCGCACGCCACCGCCGTCCTGCAGCTGTACCGCCTGCTGCTGCGCCTGCCCGCCCTGGAGCCCCTGGAAGAACCCCGCCGCGTGCACGGGCCCGCCGCCTCGCGCATGCTCACCCGGATCCGCGCCCTGCTCGCCAAGGCCGAGGCGACCGGGTATCCGGAGGAGGCCGAGGCGCTGAGCGCCAAGGCGCAGGAGCTGATGGCCCGGCACAGCATCGACGAGGCGCTGCTGTCCGCCGGTGCTCCCGCGCCGGACGCGCCCGGTGCCTGCCGCATAGGCGTCGAGCCGCCGTACGAACAGGCCAAGGCGGTCCTCCTGGACGCAGTCGCCACCGCCAACCACTGCCGCGCGGTGTGGAACGAACCGCTGGCCTTCTCCACGGTCGTCGGTTTCGAGGCGGACCTGGAGGCGGTCGAGCTGCTCTACACCTCGCTGCTGGTGCAGGCCACGCACGCCATGAGCAAGGCGGAGGCCGCCCAGAGAGCCGGCGGCCGCAAGCGGACCAAGACCTTCCGGCAGTCGTTCCTCGCGGCCTACGCCCACCGTGTCGGGGACCGGCTCGCGGCGGCGGCCGAGACCCAGGTGACCCAGGACCTGCTGCCGGTCCTCGCCACCCGGGACATCGCCGTCGCCGGCCGGCTGGAGCGCATGTTCCCCGAGACGACCACGACCCGGCTGCGCGGCGTGAGCGACGCGGCCGGCTGGACGGAGGGTGCACGAGCGGCGGACCGGGCCCAGGTCAGAGCCCGCCCCAGGCTGCCGTGAGGCCCTGCACTGCCGTGAGGTCCCGTGCTGCCGCGAGGTCCGGTGTTGCCGTGCGGCCCCGTGCCGCCGTGAGGTCCCGTGCCGCCGTGCAGCTTCGCGCCGTCGTGCGGATGATCAGTCGCCGACCTGCTGGAAGGCGCTGATGGAGGCGTCCGGAGTGGTCGAGCCGCCCTTGGTGGCGACGGGACCGTAGGACCACGGGTAGCTCCGGGCGGAGTCGGAGCCGGGCAGGGCGATCTTCACGCTCTTCGCCGCCACGCTGGACTTGTCGCCCTCCTTGCCGCGCACGTAGGTGATGGTGAAGCTCGCCGAGTCGCCCTTGGCGAGCTTCAGCTTCTGCGCCTTCGCCCCCGGCTGCACGGGCACCTGCACGTCGGTGCCGCCCGTGTGCAGCAGGGCGTCCGGGAAGTGGTCCAGGACGCAGGGGGCGCTCTGGTTGGTGATGCTGACGGGCACCTCGCCCGTGTCGCCCGCCTTCGGGGCCATGCTCGCCGACCCGATCTGCACCGACACCCCGCCGATCTGGCAGGCGGAGCTGCTCTTGCCGTTCTTGCCGCCGCCGCTGTCGTTGCAGGCGGTCAGCAGGAGAGCGGCGGCGAGGGTGGTGACGGTGAGCGGAATGGCGCGCATGAGCAGGTCCCCATCGAGGTCGTGGCGGTCTTCCCGCATCATGGCCCATATGTCCCGGGCCCGATCACGCGGCCCGGCCGAATTCACCTCATTCCGGCGAGGACGGGCCCGCGCTTGACGCCGGGGAGGAAGCGGCCGGGAAGGTGACCGCCTCGGGCGGGCCGTCAGGACGCCGCGGGCCGCCCCGGGCGGGCCGTCAGGACACGGCGGGCGGGCCGTCAGGACGTGGCGGGCACCGAGGGCAGCCCGGAGGGGAGCTTGCCGCCGTCGGCCTTGGTGTAGGTCTCCTGGCCGAGGCTGCCCGACCAGGTCACCTTCATGCCGTCCTTGTTCACCGAGTCGACCATGCCGGTGACCCGGTCCTTGCTGCCGTCGGTGCAGGTCAGATGGATCATCTGCATGCCCGACTCGGCGCCCGCGGTGCCGCTGCACACGGATCCGCCGGTCGCGAAGAGCCCGGCCTTCTTCCCGGTGACCACCAGGGCCACGATCTTGCCCTTGCTGGTGGTGATCCAACTGCCCTGCAGCGAGTCGGAGGCGCCCGTCACCGCGCCCGTCGCGCTGCCGCTGGGCTTCGGGGTCGCGCTCGAACCGGACGCGGAGCCGTCCTTGGAGCCGCCCCCGCTGCACGCGGTCAGGACCAGCGCGCCCACCAGCCCCGCGGCCGCGGCCGCCGTCCGCACCCTTGCAGTCGCCGTCGTCACGTCAAGCTCCCAAGCTTCGGTGGCCGGCCGCCCGTGGCCGGAGAGACCGCAGCAAGCTATCAGCCGTCACCAGGACGACTTCCGTACGCCGGGCAGGAATCCCTTGTGAGCCTGCTCGCGCACGTTCACCCGGGACAGGCCGAAGGTGCGCAGAAAGCCGCGCGGCCGACCGTCCACCTGGTCCCGGTTGCGCACCCGCGTGGCACTGGCGTCCCGCGGCTGCCTGCGCAACTCGCGCTGGGCGGCGAGTCGTTCGGCCTCCGTGCCGGACGGTCGCCGGACGATCTCCGTCAGTTCGGCGCGGCGCTCTGCGTACCGGGCGACGACCTGCTTGCGCCGCTCGTTCTTCGCGACCTTGCTCTTCTTCGCCATCAGACCTCCACTCCCCGGGCGCGGATCCGGGCCACGGCCGCCTCGATGCCGATGGCGTCCACGGTCCTGACCGCCCTCGCGCTCAGCCGCAGCCGGACGTACCGGCCCTCGTCGGGCAGCCAGTAGCGCCTGGCCTGGATGTTCGGGTCGAAGCGGCGGGAGGTGCGCCGGCGGGAGCGGGAGACGCGGTTGCCGAAGCCCGGCCGGGCGCCGGTCAGCATGCAGTGGGCGGACACGGGTGACGCACCTCTCCTCGCCAGTGTTTGGTAATGGATTTCATTTTCAGTACTATAGCGGCATGGCACGCAACGAACTCCGCCCGGTCATCAGGCTCCGGTCCGTCGCCGGGACCGGCCACACCTACGTGACCCGCAAGAACCGCCGCAACGACCCGGACCGCATGACGCTGCGCAAGTACGACCCGGTCGCCCGCCGGCACGTCGACTTCCGGGAGGAGCGCTGAGGAACCGCGATGCGCAGGGGGGCCCACCCCGGTTACGGGCCCGGCGTCTTCAGTCACCCCTTCTGCACCGGCACCGCCCGCGTCCTGGACACGGTCGGCCGTGTGGAGCGCTTCGACCGCCGGTACGGGAAGCGGGGCGGGGCGTGAACCTGTCCGTGACCGTCGTCGGCGGGCCGCGCACCGCGGCCCGCGGGGCGGCCGCGGACCGGCTCCCCGGGGCGCCGCCCGGCGGCAGCGGCGGTCGGCGCGCGCCGACGAGAACACCCAGGAGAGGGTGCTGATGTCGTATTCCAGCAGGTGAAGCTCTATGGGTAGGCAATATCCTACGATTGACGCGTAGGATATTGCCTACCTATTCTGCGGACATGACCATCACGCACGCCTCATTCGTCACGCTTCCCGTCTCCGACCAGGACCGCGCGCTGCGCTTCTACACGGAACTCCTCGGAATGGAGGTCACCGCCGACCGGGTCATGCCCCAGAGCCGCTGGCTCCAGGTGGCTCCCAGAGGTGCACAGACCGTCTTCACCCTGTCGGGACCGGGGATGGGGGGTTTCGAGCCCGGCTCCGCGCGAGGGATCATGTTGGTCACGACCGACGTCGACGCGGACTGTGCCCGGCTCGCCGGGGCCGGGATCCCCGTGCAGGGACCGGACGAACTCCCCTGGGGGCGGATGGCCTCCTTCGCGGACCCCGACGGCAACGGTCTGATGCTGCTGACGGAGAAGGAAGGCTTCTGACCGCTCCATGAACGGGACGGGTACCGCCGCCGAGGACCGCGTCTTCGCCGCGCTCGCGAACGCCACGCGCAGGGAAGTGCTGCGGCTGCTGCGCGAGAGCGGACCGCAGTCCGTGCAGAGCCTGGCCGACCACTTCGCCATGCGCCGCCCGAGCCTCTCCGAGCACCTCAGGGTGCTCCGGGAGGCCGGCCTCGTCTCCGAGCAGCGCTCGGGCCGGCAGCGCATCTACCGCCTCCGGGCGGCCCCGCTCGCCGAGGTCCAGGACTGGCTCCATCCGTACGAGCGGTTCTGGCGGGACCGGATGAAGGGGCTCGGCGATCTGCTCGACCGGATGCCCGACGATGACCACCCATGAGCACCGCACCGCCCGGCGACGCCGACGACCTCACCACGATCCGCGTCGACCAGTTCTACCCCCACCCGCCCGCCAAGGTCTGGCGGGCCCTGACCGAGCCCGAACTGCTCGCCGAGTGGCAGATGCCCGGCGCCGAGGACTTCCGGCTGGAGGTCGGCCACCGGTACCGGATGACCTCGGTCCCGCGTCCCAACACCCGCTTCTCCGGCGTCGTAGAAGTGCAGGTTCTCGCCTACGACACCGAACGGATGCTGTCCCTCCGGTGGGCGGATGCCGATCCCGCCAATCCCGCGGACTGGACCATCACCTGGACCCTGGAACAGGAAGGGCGCGGTACGCGTCTCTTCCTAGTGCACGAAGGGTTCGACCCGGACGACCCGGCGCAGCTGATGGCGCGGAGGATCATGGGCGGGGGTTGGAGGGGGCATGTGCTGCCGTCTCTGGGGCAGACGCTGGATCGGCTTCGGTAAAGCAGGCGTCAAAGCTGTAATCACGGGAACACCCCCCGTGCACGTGCATCTGCTCGAGCATCTGCATATGAACAAGGTTATGATCCGGGTCAGTTGACTACAGCATCTATGGCCTCACCAGCCAGTGCACCACCGGGGAGCGATCTGTGGACCGCGACGTTGACGGCGTGTACGGGGGGTACGACGTGTACAACGGCATGGCTGCCGCGCAGCTGGACGGCGTGGCCTGGCAGAAGAGCAGGCACAGCAACTCGCAGGGCTCCTGCGTGGAGTTCGCGCGACTGCCCGGCGGCGACGTGGCCGTACGCAACTCGCGCTTCCCGGACGGTCCCGCGCTCGTCTACACGCGCGCGGAGATCGAGGCCATGCTGCTCGGCGTCAAGGACGGCGAGTTCGACCATCTCGTGGTCGGCTGAAACGACTCATCGGACCTGACGACTCATCGGCCCTGACTGCTCGCCGGCCCCGGCGCGACGCGCCTGTCGCGGCGGGCTGGTGACGGCGGGCCGGTGGCGGCCGGGCGGAGTCCGGGAAGCCGCGCACGGATCGGGGTGTACGCGCGTAGAAACGCGGCGTCCGTCGGTGCAATGCCCCGTCAGTCGGTCGGCCGGAGCCGGAACAGCGCCCAGACGACCTTGCCGTCGAGGGAGCCCGCGAGCGGGTGCCAGCCCCAGCTGTCGGCAAAGGAGTCGACCAGGAACAGGCCCCGGCCCGACTCGGCCGAGAAGTCGTCCGAGTCGCGCGGGACGGGGGTCTCGTGGCTGGGGTCGCGCACCGCGCACACCAGGCGCTCGGTCCAGCGCATCAGGTGCAGCCGTACCGAGGACTGGTGGTCGGAGCATCCCGGTCCGGCCGGCAGCGCATGGCGCAGGGCGTTGGTGACGAGTTCGGAGACGACGAGACATACGTCGTCGAAGCGGTCGCCGACGTCCCACTGGTCCAGCGTGTGGCGGGTGAACTGCCGGGCCTCGCGCACGGCTTCGTAGCGGGCGGGCAGGGCGCAGGAGGCGGCATCGGACACGGCCGCGGGGTCGAGCGGCGGAAGACCCTGCCGTAACGGCTTGAGCATGGTCGATCCATTCGTTCCCATGCGAGGCACTCCCGGGAATTCGCGGTCGTTGCGATGCAGCGGTGGCGCGGCACCATGCTTTCGGATGCGAAGGGCAGATGCAAGGGCAGATGCACGTGCACGCGACCGAATTGAACCTGCCCGCCCCGCTTCTTGGCCATTTTTTCCGCCAAGTTGAACAGGTTGCTGTCACAGGTCCTGACCTCTTACTGCCCAAAACGGCTGACCTCTTTCCGTTTCCGTAACCGGACGAGTACTGCTCGAAGTGTTTTAGTGGCAGACTTCGCCCCCTGAAGACGGTTGGGGAGGCTGGCGAACGTGAGCGCGGGAGAGCCCGGATCGGTGGTGCGGCGCATGCTGCTCGGCTCGCAACTCAGGCGACTGCGTGAAGCGCGGGGGATCACGCGGGAGGCGGCGGGCTACTCGATCCGCGCCTCCGAGTCGAAGATCAGCCGGATGGAGCTGGGCCGGGTGAGCTTCAAGACCAGAGACGTGGAAGACCTGCTGACGCTGTACGGCATCACGGACGAGGTGGAGCGCGAGTCGCTGCTCTCGCTGGCCCGGGAGGCCAACGTCGCGGGCTGGTGGCACAGTTACACCGACGTCCTGCCCAGCTGGTTCCCCACCTACGTGGGCCTGGAGGGCGCGGCCTCCCTGATCCGGGTGTACGAAGTGCAGTTCGTGCACGGCCTGCTGCAGACCGAGGAGTACGCCCGCGCGGTGGTGCGGCGCGGCATGCGGGGCGCGAGCGCGGCCGACGTGGAGCGGCGGGTCGCGCTGCGCCTCGAGCGGCAGAAGCATCTGCTCGACGCGAACGGGCCCGAGTTCCACATCGTCCTCGACGAGTCCGCCCTGCGCCGCCCCTACGGCGACCGCGACGTGATGCGCGGCCAGCTCCAGCATCTGATCGACGTCTCCCAGCGCCCCAACGTACGGCTGCAGATCATGCCGTTCGGCTTCGGCGGGCACTCCGGTGAGAGCGGCGCCTTCACCATCCTCAGCTTCCCCGAGTCGGACCTGTCCGACGTCGTCTACATGGAGCAGCTGACCAGCGCGCTCTATCTGGACAAGCGCGAGGACGTCGCCCAGTACGAGCAGGCGCTCAAGGAGCTCCAGCAGGACAGCCCCGGCCCGGACGAGAGCCGTGACCTGCTGCGGGGACTTCTGCAGTTGTCTTGACCTCACAACTCCCGGGAAACACAAGTACGATGACGCGTGATCAGACCGTGTAGTCGACCGGGTGTCTGTCTGGCTGCCATCGAGCAGCGGGGGATCGAGGGAACACATGTCGTCCTGCTTCACCGACCTGGCTCAGCAGTACATCGACGGCGAGTGGCGCCAGGGGACCGGTTCCTGGGACATCATCGACTTCAACCCGTACGACGGTGAGAAGCTGGCCTCGATCACCATAGCCACCGTCGACGAGGTCGACGACGCCTACAGAGCGGCCGCCCGTGCCCAGCGCGACTGGGCCGGGACCAACCCGTACACCCGCCGTGTGCTCTTCGAGAAGGTCCTGCGCCTGGTCGAGGAGCGCGAGGACGAGATCACCGAGATGATCATCGCGGAGCTGGGCGGCACGCATCTGAAGGCCCGGTTCGAGATCCACCTCGCCAAGGAGTTCCTGCGCGAGGCGGCCCAGCTGGCGCTGCGCTGCGAGGGCCGCTTCCTGCCCTCGCCGATCGACGGCAAGGAGAACCGCCTCTACCGGCTCCCGGTCGGCGTGGTCGGCGTCATCAGCCCCTTCAACTTCCCCTTCCTGCTGTCGGTCAAGCCGGTCGCCGCCGCCCTCGCCCTGGGCAACGCCGTCGTCCTCAAGCCCCACCAGGACACCCCGATCACCGGTGGCACGCTGATCGCCAGGCTCTTCGAGGACGCGGGGCTGGCGCCCGGCCTGCTCAACGTCGTCCTGACCGACATAGCCGAGATAGGCGACGCGTTCATCGAGCACCCGGTCCCGAAGGTCATCTCCTTCACCGGTTCCGACAAGGTCGGCCGGCACATCGCGACCGTGTGCGCGGCGCAGCTCAAGCGCTCGGTGCTGGAACTGGGCGGCAACAGCGCGCTGGTGGTCCTGGACGACGCCGACGTGGACTACGCGGTCGACGCGGCCGTCTTCAGCCGCTACGTCGACCAGGGGCAGGTCTGTATGGCCGCCAACCGGGTCCTGGTGGACCGGTCGGTGGCCGAGGAGTTCACCAAGAAGTTCGTCGCCAAGGTCAGGACGCTGAAGACAGGTGATCCGAGGGACCCGCAGACGGTGATCGGGCCGGTCATCAACTCCCTTCAGGCGAACGCCATCTCGGCCGCGATCGACCAGGCGGTCACCGAGGGCGCCACCGTGCTCGTCCGCGGCGGGGCGAACGACAACCTGGTGGAACCCTCCGTCCTCACCGACGTGCCGTCCGGCTCCTCCCTCCTGCACAAGGAGATCTTCGGGCCGGTCGCCCTGCTCGTGCCGTTCGACGGCGAGGAGGACGCGGTCCGCATCGTCAACGACACCCCCTACGGCCTCAGCGGGGCCGTGCACACCGCGGACATCGAGCGCGGCGTGGCCTTCGCCAAGCGGGTCGACACGGGCATGTTCCACGTGAACGACGGGACCATCCACGACGAGCCGCTGGTGCCGTTCGGCGGCGAGAAGAACTCCGGGATCGGACGGCTCAACGGCGAGACCACCCTGGACGCCTTCACCACGCTGAAGTGGATCTCGGTGCAGCACCGGCGCAGCGAGTTCCCGTTCTGAGCCGCCCGCACTTGCGGACAGAAGCTGACCGCAAGGGCCCGTAACGTCATCGGTGTCAGGGGAAAGGCCCCCGAGGACTCCGATGAAAGGTGGCCGGTCATGGTCACGCATGTGCGGGCAGAGGCGCAGGGCGACGAGCGCGGGGCGCTGCTGTCCTTCCTGGAGGAACAGCGCGGCGGCATCCGCAGGGCGCTGCTGGGGCTGACCGAGGAGCAGGCGAACGAGCGCCCGAGCGTCAGTGAGCTGTCCCTGGGCGGCCTGCTCAAGCACGTCGCCGAGGTCGAGCAGGGCTGGGTGGCCCGGGCCAAGCAGGAGCGGCCGGCGGTCCACCGCGACGAGTCGAACTGGCACGAGTGCTTCCGGCTGAGCGACGGCGAGACGGTGGCCTCGCAGCTGGCGTACTGGGAGCAGGTCGCCGCCGAGACGGAGAAGTTCGTCCTGTCCGCGCCCAGCCTGGACGACACCTTCCCGCTGCCGAACGACCCCTGGTTCCCGCCCGAGGGCCGCGTCTCCCTGCGCTGGCTGTGCCTGCACCTGATCCGCGAGACGGCCCGGCACGCGGGGCACGCGGACATCATCCGCGAGTCGCTGGACGGGAAGACGGCGTTCGAGCTGGTGGCCCTGGAGCAGGCCGGGTAGGGCCCGGCCATAACCTGGACCGCATGTCAGCGATCCGTCTTCTCGTGCTGGGCGCGGTCCGCCAGCACGGGCGGGCCCACGGCTACCAGGTGCGCAACGACCTGGAGTACTGGGGCGCGCACGAGTGGTCCAACGCCAAGCCGGGCTCCATCTATCACGCCCTGAAACAGATGGAGAAGCAGGGGCTGCTGCACGCCCACGAGATCGCGCCGTCCACCGCCGGGGGCCCGCCGCGCACCGAGTACGAGATCACGGACCGGGGCGCGGAGGAGTTCTTCCGGCTGCTGCGCGAGTCCCTGGTCGCCTACGACCAGAAGATGGACATCCAGTCGGCGGCCATCGGCTTCCTGGTCGAGCTGGAGCGGACCGAGGCGCTGGATCTGCTCAGGGAGCGGATCCGGCGGATCGGGCAGTGGCGGGCCGCCGTCACGGAGCACTACATCCCCGGGGACGGCCCCGAACAGCTCGGCCACATCGGCGAGATCATGAACCTCTGGGTCCACACGGCCGACTCCGACGCGGCCTGGACCCGGGGGCTGATCGCCCGCCTGGAGGCGGGCGCCTACACCTTCGCCGGTGAGGGAGAGCCCTTCATCGGCGTCCTCGGGGAAGGGCAGGAGAACCCGTACGCGACGGGGGAGCGGCATCCGGGGGACGAGCGCTGACGCGGCGGACCGCAGCTAATCAAGTTTGACCAATAGCGTTCGCGGAGTTACTTTCGCAGCAGTAGTCAAGCTTGACTAGTGAGGGAGCGGCACGTGGCCGACACGGCGATCACCGTCGAGGACGCACGCAAGACCTACGGCACGAAACACGCCCTGGACGGGCTCGACCTGCACGTCACCCGGGGCACCGTGCACGCGGTGCTCGGGCCCAACGGGGCGGGCAAGACCACCCTGGTCCGGATCCTGTCCACCCTGCTCAGGCCGGACGGCGGCCGCATCGAGGTCGCCGGGCACGACGTGCTCACCGCGGCCCGCGCGGTCCGCAGGCGCATCGGTCTGCTGGGCCAGGACGCGGCCCTGGACGAGCAGCTGGACGGCCGGCAGAACCTGGAGATGTTCGCCCGTCTCCACCACCTCGGCGCCCGTCACGCGCGCGTGCGCGCCACCGAACTCCTGGAGCGCTTCGACCTCGCCGGCACCGGCCGCACCCCGGTGGCCCGCTACAGCGGCGGCATGCGCCGCCGCCTCGACCTCGCCGTCTGCCTGCTCACCGACCCCGAGGTGCTGTTCCTGGACGAGCCGACGACCGGTCTCGACCCGCGCGGCCGCGCCGAGGTGTGGGCCGCCGTCCGGTCCCTGGTCGGCGGCGGCACCACCGTCCTGCTCACCACCCAGTACCTGGAGGAGGCCGACCAGCTCGCCCACCGCATCGCGTTCGTGGACCACGGTCGGGTCGTCGCCGACGGCACCCCCGACGAGCTGAAGACCCTCACCGGCGGCGACCGCATCGACGTCGTCCTGCGCGAGGCCGGCCAACTCGGCGAGGCCGTCGCCCTGCTGCCCGTCACCGGCGTCTCGGTGGACACCGACCGCCGGCTGCTCAGCGCCCCGGTCGCCGACCGCATGAGCGCCCTCTCCGGGGTCGTACGCGCCCTGGAGGACGCCGGCATCGAGGCGGCCGACGTCGCCCTGCGCCGGCCCACGCTGGACGAGGTCTTCCTGCACCTCACCGGCGGGGGCGACCGCGTGAAGGAGGCGGCGTGATGGCGGTGTCCCCGCACGGCCTGACCGACTCCTGGACCATGACCCGGCGCGAACTCGCCCACTGGGCACGGCAGCCCGGGCAGCTGCTGGTCGCGCTGGTCTTCCCGGTGCTGCTGCTGCTCATGTTCGGCTACCTGATCGGCGGCGGCCGGGGCGTCACCGGCGCGTACCTCGACTACCTGGTGCCCGGCATGCTCGCGCTCACCATGGCCTTCGGCCTGGAGGGCACGATGCTCAACGTCACCCAGGACCTCACCAAGGGGGTCATCGACCGCTTCCGCTCCCTGCCCATGGCGGACGGAGCCGTCCTGGTGGGCCGTTCGGCGGCCGACATGATCCAGTCGGCCGCCGGGCTCGCGCTGATGGCGGGCGCCGCCTGTGCACTGGGCTGGCGGGTGCACGGCGGCCCGGGCGCCTTTCTGGGCGCCGTGGGCCTGCTCCTCCTGCTCCGCTTCGCGATGCTGTGGGTCGGCATCCACCTCGCTCTGGTCGCCGGCCGGCCCGAGATGGTCCAGGCCGTGCAGATCCTCGTCTGGCCGGTCGGCTTCCTGTCCAACGCCCTCGCCACACCGGACGCCATGCCCGACTGGCTCGGCACGGCCGTCCAGTGGAACCCCCTGTCCCGGACGGCGACGGCGGTACGGGACCTGCTCGGCGGCCAGGGCGGCGAGCCGGGACACCTGTGGGCGGCCGTGGCCTGGCCGCTCGGCCTGTTGGCGGTGTTCTTCCCGTTGGCCGTGAGAAAGTTCGGGCGGTTGGGCCGCTAGTGGTGGAAGCTGGTGGCCGCGTCCTTGTCCCGGGTCAGGGGATGCGGCTGCCGGCGCAGCTCCGGCACCAGGCGGTTCAGGTCCTCCACGAACAGGTCGGCGAGGTCGTGGGAGAAGCCGTTGCGGCACACGATCCGGATCACGGAGAGATCCTCCCGGTTGGGCGGGAAGGTGTAGGCGGGAACCAGCCAGCCGCCCTCGCGCAGCCGCCGGGAGACGTCGAAGACGTCGTACGACGTCACGTCCGCAGTGGTGGTGAAGGCGAACACCGGCAGTTCGTCGCCGTGCGTGAGCAGGCGGAAGTCGTCCAGCGCCTCGATCTTGCCGGCGACGTAGCGTGCCACGTCCCGTGTCGACTGCTGCACCGCCCGGTAGCCCTCCCGGCCCAGCCGCAGGAACGTGTAGTACTGCGCGACCACCTGGGCGCCGGGCCGGGAGAAGTTGAGCGCGAAGGTGGGCATGTCGCCGCCCAGGTAGTTCACCCGGAAGACCAGTTCCTCGGGCAGCGCCTCCTTGTCCCGCCACAGGGCCCAGCCGACGCCCGGGTAGACCAGGCCGTACTTGTGGCCCGAGGTGTTGATCGAGGCCACGCGCGGGAGGCGGAAGTCCCACACCAGGTCCTCGTCCAGGAAGGGCGCCACCATGGCCCCGGACGCGCCGTCCACGTGCACCGGGATGTCGAGACCGGTGCGCTCCTGGAGGCCGTCGAGGGCCGTGCACAGGTCCGCGATCGGCTCGTAGGACCCGTCGAAGGTGGAGCCGAGGATGCCGACGACCCCGATCGTGTTCTCGTCGCACAGCTCGGCCGCCGCCTGCGGATCCAGGTGGTACCGCTCGCCCTCCATCGGGACCAGCCGGGGCTCCACCTCCCAGAAGTTGCAGAACTTGTCCCAGCAGACCTGGACGTTGACGCCCATGACCAGGTTCGGGCGCGCCGCCGGGTAGCGGTCGGCGTTGCGCTTCGCCCAGCGCCGCTTCAGCGCCATCCCGGCGAGCATGCACGCCTCGCTGGATCCCGTGGTCGAACAGCCCACGGCGGACGACGGGTCCGGCGCGTTCCACAGGTCGGCGAGCATCGCCACGCAGCGCCGCTCCAGCTCGGCCGTGCGCGGGTACTCGTCCTTGTCGATCATGTTCTTGTCCCGGCACTCCGCCATCAGCAGCCCGGCCTGCGGCTCCATCCAGGTGGTGACGAACGTGGCCAGGTTCAGCCGGGAGTTGCCGTCCAGCATCAGCTCGTCGTGCACGATCTGCTCCGCCGTGGTGGGGGGCAGGGGCGTGTCGGGGAGCCGGTGCTTGGGCGGGGCCTGGGCCATTTCGACGACCGGGTTCGCCTCCCCGAAGAACGGGTTGACCGACATCGGCCGCTCGTCGTGCTTCTCGGGACCTTTGTGCAGGGCCATGTACGTGCCTCCAGACAGGGGAGGTTGTCAGCGGATCGGTGTGCCGTCCGCCCGCAGCTGCATCTGCGACCGCCCCGTGACCAGCAGCCAGGCCGGCAGCGAGGCGATGCACAGCAGCGCGAGGATGACCGGGGAGGCCACCAGGACGGCCGCGGTGAACAGGCTCACCCAGCCCTGCCGGGTGATGGCCAGGAGAATGCCCAGTACGCCGGCCGCCACGCCCACGGCCGGCGGAACGGCAGCCACCAGGGCGTGGGCGCACAGACCGAGGGCGGTACCGACGAACACGCCGGGAAAGATCCGGCCGCCACGGAAGCCGCAGGTCGCGGCGACGGCCAGGGCGGCCAGCTTCACCACGGCCATCGTGGCGAACTGACCCGCCGACCAGCCCTCGGGATTGCGCGCCAGCTCCCCGACCTGGTCCAGCCCCTTGAAGAGCGTCAGCGGCCCGCCCAGGACTCCCAGCGCCCCCAGGACGGCTCCGCCCGCCGGAAGCATCAGCATCGGGTGCCGCAACCGCTGGAAGGCGCGGTGGAGGTACGGGAACACGTACACCGCGCACATGCCGAGCACCGCGCCGGCCGACGCGACGACCATCGCCGCCAGGATGTCGCCCCCGTCGGGCCGGCCGATCGGGGGCAGATGGAGGTCGAACGTCGCGTGGTGGACCAGGTCGGTCGTCAGGGCACCCGCCGCGGCGGCGGCCAGCGGGGCGAAGAGGTTGTCCCACAGCAGCCCCGTGATCCGCTGCCCGGCCAGCGCCTCCGAGATGACCAGGGCGGCGCCCACCGGGGTGCCGAACAGCGCGCCGAGCGTCGCCGCCTCCGCCAGCGCCATCCACAGCGGACCCGGCAGCGCGGGCACGAACCGGCGGCCCAGCCACACCGCCAGCCCGACGTTGACGGCGATGATCGGGTTCTCGGGGCCGAGGCTCGGGCCGCCCGCGAGCATCAGGGCCGCCGCCAGCAGCAGGCCGGGCAGCACGACGGGCGGCAGCGCGGGCGCGTTCAGCCCCATGGTGGCCGGGTCGGGCCCCGCGTGCCCCGGCACCTTCCACACCACCAGACCGACCGCGACACCGGTCGCGATGAGCATGACGAAGATCCACAGCGCGGAGTAGCGGCCGATCCCCAGGGCGTCGGGCAGGTTCTGCCACAGCACGCCCTGGAGCTTCTCGGCCCCGACGCTCACCCCGACGAAGAGCAGGCTGGACACCACGCCCACGGTGAGGGCGGGCAGGATCAGCGGCAGCAGGGCGCGTGCGGGGGCCGCGGGAGCGGTGCTGGGCGCCTGCCGTGCGGAGTCCTGGGCCACGGGCTCACCATAAGCGGATGAAACGGGCTGAACATCCGGAACGGGGCAGGCGGGGGCACGCTCGGGAAACGGGCTTGCACCTCACGTGGCGTGAGGCCTCAACGTGGAGGGCGTACCGACGACAAGGAGCGGAAAAGTGAGCTACTCCGTGGGACAGGTCGCGGGGTTCGCCGGAGTCACGGTGCGCACCCTGCACCACTACGACGAGATCGGCCTGCTCGCGCCCGGCGAGCGCACCCACGCCGGCCACCGGCGCTACGGCGACGCCGACCTCGACCGGCTCCAGCAGATCCTGTTCTACCGGGAGCTCGGCTTCCCGCTCGACGAGGTCGCGGCCCTGCTCGACGATCCGGACGCGGACCCGCGCGTCCACCTGCGCCGCCAGCACGAACTGCTGACCGCCCGGATCGAGAAGCTGCAGAAGATGGCCGCGGCCGTGGAGCACGCCATGGAGGCACGCACGATGGGCATCAATCTCACCCCCGAGGAGCGGTTCGAGGTCTTCGGGGACAACGACCCCGAGCAGTACGCCGAGGAGGCCGAGCGGCGCTGGGGCGGCACCGAGGCGTACGCCGAGTCACAGCGCAGGGCCGCCCGCTACACCAAGGACGACTGGAAGCGCATGCAGGCCGCGAACGACGACTGGAACCAGCGCTACGTCGCCCTGATGACCGCCGGTGAGCAGCCGTCCGGCGAGGCGGCCATGGACCTGGCCGAGGAGCACCGCCTGCACATCAGCGAGTGGTTCTACGAGTGCCCGCACCCCATGCACCGCTGCCTGGGCGCGATGTACGTCGCCGACGAGCGCTTCACGGCGTTCTACGACGCCGTGCGGCCCGGGTTCGCCGATCACCTGAGCCGGGCGATCGCCGCGAACGCCGACCGGCACACCGCCTGATCCCCGGTCCGGGAGGAGGCCTACTCCCGGGCCAGGACCACCGCGGTGCCGTACGCGCAGACCTCCGTGCCCGTGTCCGCGGCCTCCGTCACGTCGAACCGGAACGCCAGCACCCCGTTGGCGCCACGCGCGCGTGCCTGCTCCACCAGCCGCTCCATGGCCTGGTTGCGGGTCTGCACGAGCGTCTTGGTGAGCCCCTTCAGCTCGCCGCCGATCATCGACTTCAGTCCGGCGCCGATCTGGCTGCCGAGGTGCCGCGAGCGCACGGTGAGCCCGAAGACCTCACCGATCACCTGCTGCACCCGGTATCCCGGCACGTCGTTGGTCGTGACCACCAGCACGTCCGGCTGGGGCCCCTGGCCGCCGCCGTAGTCATCGAGTCCCATGGCTCACAGCTTTGTCCCGGTTGCCCCACAGTGCATCCTGGAGTCACCGGTGGAACCTGGGGCGGTCACGTCGCGTTGATAGCTTTGTGCGCCGCACAAGGACGCCGTAGCCGCCTTCATCCCCTCAGGAGCCCGGACCCGTGATGACACTCGCCCTCGGCCCGAGCTGGCTGGATCCCAACTACCTGCTCGACACCTACAGCATCTGGGGCCTGCTGCTCATCGTCTTCGCGGAGTCCGGCCTGCTCATCGGCTTCTTCCTGCCGGGCGACTCGCTCCTGTTCACCTGCGGCCTGCTGATCACGTCGCACCAGCTCGACTTCCCGCTGTGGGGCGCGATCGCCCTGATCTGCCTCGCCGCGGTCCTCGGCGACCAGGCGGGCTACATGTTCGGCAGGAAGGTCGGACCGTCCCTGTTCAACCGCCCGGACTCACGCCTGTTCAAGCAGGAGAACGTCACCAAGGCGCACGAGTTCTTCGAGAAGTACGGCCCGAAGTCCCTGGTCCTGGCCCGCTTCGTGCCCATCGTGCGCACGTTCACGCCGATCATCGCCGGCGTCAGCGGCATGAAGTACCGCTCGTTCCTGACCTTCAACGTCATCGGCGGCGTCCTGTGGGGCGCGGGCGTCACCCTGCTCGGCTCCTGGCTCGGCAACATCGGCTTCGTCAAGAACAACATCGAGGCGATCCTCATCCTGATCGTCCTCGTGTCCGTGGTCCCGATCGCGATCGAGTTCCTCCGCGCCCGCGGCAAGAGCAAGAAGGCGGAGTCCGCCCGGCCCGAGCCGCATCCCGCTCCCCAGCAGCAGGCCCTGCACCAGCACCGGCCGCCCATGGACGACGCGACGACCCGGCTGCGCCGCATCGAGCCGGAACAGCCCTACGAGCAGCCGTACCAGCAGCAGCCTCAGCAGCAGCCGTACCAGCAGCAGCCTCAGCAGCAGCCGTACCAGCAGCAGCCTCAGCAGCAGCAGAACCAGCAGCACTGGGACCAGGGCTACGACAACCAGGGCTACGGCAACCAGTACTACGACCAGCAGCAGTACCCGCAGCAGCAGTACGACCAGTACGGTCAGCCGTACGACTCCCGCAACCACTGAAGGGGGGCGGGGAACTGCGCGACAAGCCAGGGCGCACCCGCAGACGCCGGCGAGCCGGAACCCCCGAGCTCTTGGGCGCTCAGAAGCCCCGGGTCCGCTTCGCAGCCCTCCGCTTGCCGGCGGAGCCGACCCGCAGGGTCAGCCTGGAGATCTCCGACCCCAGATTGACCCCGATGGCGATCGCCATCGCCAGCGAGGCGGCCTTCGCCAGGGACACCAGCCCCTTGTCCACCTCGTTCTGAGCCATGGACAACAGCCCGAAGTACGTGGCCGACCCGGGCAGCAGCGGCCCGATCGCAGCCGTCGTGTAGGGCAGCGCGGACGCGAACCGGTACCTCGACAGCAACTGCCCGAACAGCCCCACCAGCCCCGCCGCCACGGCCGTGGAGGCGACCGGTGAGATGCCGCCCACATAGTGCATGGCGCCGTACACGCACCAAGCGACACCCCCGTTGAGCGTCACCGCCACCACGGTGGACCGTTCCTGCTGGAGCAGCACGGCGAACGTCAGCGACAGCACCATGGAGGCGGCGATCTGGATCAGCGGCCGTTCGGAGACGATCAGCGCCGCGTCCGGATTCAGCTTGCCGCCGACCTTCACACCGAAGTACAGGACGACCAGCACCCCGGCGACGATGCCGACGAAGAAGTACATGACCTCCAGCAGGCGCGCGGCGGCGGTGATGTAGAAGCCCGTCAGCCCGTCCTGCACCCCCGCCACCAGCGCCCGACCGGGCAGCAGCGCGAAGAGCCCACCGGTGACGACCGCGGACGCCGCCACGTCGACGCCGGACAGCGCGAAGGCCACACCGATCGCCGCGGGCGGCATCGCGGCCACCGTGAACTGGTAGAACTCCGGCAGCCCGCGCCCCGCGCACAGCCACGCCAGCCGGTCGCCCAGCATCGCGCCCAGTGCCGCCGCGACGAACACGATCAGGTCACCGCCGACCAGCACGGAGGCCGCCCCCGCGAGCAGCCCGCTCGCCAGGGTCAGCGCCCAGCCGGGGTAGGGGTGCCGGTTGCGGCGGATCTCCGCCAGGCGCCGGTAGGCCTCCTCCAGGGAGACATGCGTCTCCGGGTCGGTCAGGTCGTCCACCAGCCGGAACACGGCCGCGAGCCGCGTGTAGTCCGTGCCCCGCCGCCGTACCGTCCGAGAGGACGTCACCGGGTCCTCCACCAGGGACGGCTGGTGGGAGATCGACAGCAGCGTGAAGGTGACGGTCGGCTCGCAGCGGTCCAGACCGTAGGACCGGCACACCGCGAACATCGCGGCCTCCACGTCCTCCGCGCCCTCGCCGCCCGCCAGCAGCAGCTCCCCGATACGCAGGGTCAGGTCGAGCACGCGCGGGACGGCGGGCCCGCCCTCCTCGGTCCGCTGCACCAGCTCGGGCGCCGGACGCTCGGCCACCGGCATGCGGAGCATCGTGCGCATCCGGTCCTGCCAGGGCGCGTCCTTGACCAGGCTGACCAACGGTATGCCGGTGGCCGGGGTGAACGCCGTCGGGGCGTCCTTGGCGCTGTAGGTGCGCGGCAGGCTGAACGCCGACCCCTCCGGCCCGGCACTCGGCGGCTCCGGCGTCTGCAGTCCCTCCGGCACGGTGAACTCGGACGTGGTCTCCGGCTCACTGCCACCCTCGGAAACCTCGATCCCCTCGGGAACGGCGAACTCGGACGTGATCTCCGGGTCGTACCGCGCCTCGTCCGACCGGGGCTTGCGGTCCTCCGCCTCCGTCACCTCGACCTGCTCCTTGAACGACACCTTCCGTAAGCCTCAGTATGCGCATCCGTACCGGGCTCGATGCCCCCGCGTACGCAAACGGGCCGCACGCGTGCGCGTGCGGCCCGTTTCCACGGCAGCAGGGGGCGTCAGTGACCGCCCTGCTCCTTGAAGCGCTTGTAGGACCGCTCGATCTCCACCTCGGCCTCCGTGCGGCCCACCCAGTTGGCACCCTCGACCGACTTGCCGGGCTCCAGGTCCTTGTACACCTCGAAGAAGTGCTGGATCTCCAGGCGGTCGAACTCCGACACGTGGTGGATGTCGCGCAGGTGCTCCACACGCGGGTCGGTGGCCGGAACGCACAGCAGCTTGTCGTCGCCGCCCGCCTCGTCCGTCATCCGGAACATGCCGATCGCGCGGC
This sequence comes from Streptomyces sp. NPDC020362, assembly GCF_040642095.1. NCBI lineage: Bacteria > Bacillati > Actinomycetota > Actinomycetes > Kitasatosporales > Streptomycetaceae > Streptomyces > Streptomyces sp. NPDC020362. Next base: position 27,625 of record NZ_JBFAET010000039.1, on the reverse strand, counting down.
ACTTGATCAGGCAGCCCGGGAAGGTCGGCTCGTCCAGGATGACCAGCGCGTCCAGCGGGTCGCCGTCCTCGCCGAGGGTGTTCTCGACGAAGCCGTAGTCGGTCGGGTAGGCGGTCGAGGTGAAGAGGCGACGGTCCAGGCGGATCCGACCGGTCTCGTGGTCCACCTCGTACTTGTTGCGCGAACCCTTCGGGATCTCGATCGTGACGTCGAACTCCACCGGTGGCTCCTCCATGATCAGCACATAGTTCTGGTGATTAAGTGTCCCTCACGCAGGTGTGTGATCGCGAAAGGGGCTGGTGGTCGTGCCAGAGCTGAGGCCTTGGCGAGCCGCGAGACCGCAGGTGGAGCGGATCGCGAACGCCGTACGACCGCGTCTGGCACGCGCCGCGACGGCCGCGGGACCGCGGGTCGCGCGGCTGACGCGGGTGGTCCGGCCCGGACGTGCCCGGATCGCGTACCTCCCCCGTCCGCGGACCGTCAGGACCTGGCAGTACACCGCGGGCGCCGCCACCGCCGGTCTGGCACTGGCCGCCGGTGTGGTGACCGCCGCCGGTCCCTGGGACGCCAACGGTCAGCGTACGGCCGAGCGGGACCGGGCCGCCGCCCTGGAGCGGTCAGGTGGCGCAGATCACGGCACCCCGGGCGGCTCCGCCGGAGCGCCCCTGCCCGCACCGAGCGCCGCGCCCGTCCTGGCGGGCCTGGGCTCCGCCACGGGAACCGTCAGCACCAAGAAGGCCCCGCCCGGCGGAAAGCCCCTCAGCGGCGTCCTCGGGCCGCTCCTGGGCGTTCCCGCGCTCGGCGGCAACCACGCGGCCGTCGTCGTGGACGTCGCCACCGGCAAGCGGATCTACGGCACCGACGTCGCGAAGGCCCTCGCCCCCGCCTCCACCACCAAGATCGCCACCGCCGTCGCCGCGCTGTCCGCCCTCGGCCCCGACCACCGCTTCACCACCCGCACCGCTCTCGAACCCGACACCGGGGAACTCGTCCTGGTCGGCGGCGGCGACCCCACCCTCACCGCCCACGAGAAGACGGACGGCTGGGCCGGACTGCGCACCCTGGCCGCCGAGACCGGCGCCGCGCTCCAGAAGCGCGGCATCCGCAAGATCACACTCTCCTACGACACCACGCTCTACTCCGGCCCCGCACTGCACCCCATCGGCGTCAACGACAATCTCGCCCCCGTCAGCGCCCTCAGCGCCGACGAGGGCCGCACGGACGACTCCACCAGGGGACCGGCGCTCCGCGTGTCCGACCCGGCTGCGGACGCGGCCGGCAAGTTCGCCGGCTTCCTCCGGGCCGCCGGCATCCGGACGACCTCCCCCGGCCCCTCCAAGGCCACCGGCCGCGCCACGACCCTCGCCGGCGTCACCTCGCCCCCGCTGTCCGACGTGGTCGAGCGGATGCTGACCAACAGCGACAACGACATCGCCGAGGCACTGGCCCGGCACACCGCCCTCGCGAGCGGCGAGCCGGCCGACTTCGCCGGCGGCGCCAGGGCCATCGCCACCCGGCTCGGGAAACTCGGCCTGCCGATGTCCGGCGCCGCCTTCCACGACGGCAGCGGCCTCAGCCGCGACGACCGGCTCACCGCGGACCTGCTGACCGCGCTGCTGGTCAAGGCGGGCGACCCGGCCAGCCCCGGTCTGCGCCCGGTCCTCACCGGCCTCCCCGTCGGGGGCTTCACCGGCACCCTGACCAGCCGTTACACCGACGGCGCCGGAGGATTCGTACGGGCGAAGACCGGCACGCTCACGGGGGTGAACACCCTGGCCGGCACGGTCGTCGACCGGGACGGCCGCCTGCTGGTCTTCGCCTTCCTCGCCTCCGGGACGACGAACCCCCTGGAGGCCCAGGCAGCCCTGGACAAGGCGGCGACGGCGCTGGCGGGCTGCGGCTGCCGGTAGGGGCCGCGGCGTCCGCCGGGGGCAGCCGCTTCGTGCCCCGCCCGACGCCACGGCCTGCCCCGAGGGGGAGCGCTCACGTACGGTTGACACATGACGAGCTTCGGTGGCACCGCATCTTCCGGGATGGTCGACTGGAACCTCGCGGTGGCAACCGCGACCCGGCTCGTACGGCCGGGCCCCGACGTCAGCCGCGACGAGGCCAGAGCCGTCGTCTCGGAGCTGCGCCGGCACGCGAAAGCCTCGGAGGAGCATGTCCGGGGCTTCACTCGTATGGGCACCGAGGACACCCACGACACCCCGGTCCTCGTGGTCGACCGCCCCGGCTGGGTCCGGGCGAACGTCGCCGGTTTCCGGGAGATCCTCAAGCCCCTCCTGGAGAAGATGCAGGAACGACGCGGCAGCAGCCCGTCGGGGGCCGTCCTCGGCGCCGTCGGCGGCAAGGTCACCGGCGTCGAACTCGGCATGCTGCTGTCCTTCCTCTCCTCCCGCGTCCTCGGCCAGTACGAGACCTTCGCCCCCGCCACCCGCGACCTCCCGGCCGGCGGCCCTCCTGGTTCGCCCAACGGCGGCGGCCGTCTCCTGCTGGTCGCGCCCAACATCGTCCACGTGGAGCGCGAACTCGACGTCCAGCCGCACGACTTCAGGCTCTGGGTGTGCCTGCACGAGGAGACCCACCGCACGCAGTTCACCGCCGTGCCCTGGCTCCGCGCCCACCTGGAGGGTGAAATCCAGTCTTTCTTGGCGGAGACCGACGTCGATCCCATGACCGTGCTGGAGCGCGTCCGCGAAGCCGCCCAGTCCCTCGCCGGCGGCCGCCCCGAGGGCGAGGAGGACGACGGCGGACGCTCCTTCGTGGAACTCGTCCAGACCCCGGCCCAGCGCGAGATCCTCGGCCGCCTCACCGCGGTCATGTCCCTGCTGGAGGGCCACGCCGACTTCGTCATGGACGGGGTCGGCCCCGAGGTCGTGCCGAGCGTCGCCGAGATCCGCGAGAAGTTCCAGCAGCGTCGCGCCAAGGGCGCCTCCCGGCTCGACCTCGCCCTGCGCAAGCTGCTCGGCCTGGACGCCAAACTCAGGCAGTACCGGGACGGCGAACGCTTCGTGCGATCCGTCGTCGACGAGGTCGGCATGGACGGCTTCAACCGCGTGTGGACCTCCCCCAACACCCTGCCCACCAAGGCCGAGATCGCCAAACCAGCGGACTGGGTCGCACGGGTGCACCGCAGGCCCGAGGCGTGAACCCCGTGGGGAAGTCGTGAAACGAATCCGGCCGACGGCAGGCGAACGCCCCTCCAATCACCCGTCCGAGGGACCGTGAGCCATGGGTAGGCGTGCAATGCTCGGGGAACGGCCCGCTTCTGTCACCATCTACACACTCTGAGTGACCGACCTCGGGCTCACCCCCCGAAAACTTCATGAAGGGAACCGGACATGGGTCCCCATCCTGCGGTCGCGGCGATACGCCTGGCGGTCCGCCGCGTACTCCACGACATCCTCACCGACCACAGCCGCAACCCCGAAGCGGCGGCGACAGCGGCAGCGAGAGCAGCCGTGACGTCCGGCGGAGCAGCCCGCGAACCCCGCCTGCGCGAGCGCCCGCCGTCCCCCCTCGTGCTCGTCGCGTGCTCCGGGGGCGCCGACTCCATGGCGCTCGCCTCCGCCCTCGCCTTCGAGGCCCCCAAGCTCGGTATCCGCGCCGGCGGCATCACCGTGGACCACGGCCTCCAGCCCGGCTCCGACCTCCGGGCCGACGAGGTCGCCCTCAGGCTGCGCGAACTCGGCCTCCACCCCGTCGAGTCCATCGCGGTGACCGTCGGCCGCGACGGCGGCCCCGAGGCCGCCGCCCGCGACGCCCGCTACGCCGCCCTCGACGCCGCAGCCGAACGCCATGGCGCCACGGCCGTCCTGCTCGGGCACACCCGCGACGACCAGGCCGAAACCGTCCTGCTCGGCCTCGCCCGCGGCTCCGGCATCCGCTCCCTGTCCGGCATGGCCGCGGTCTCGGGGGCCGGCGGCCGTTACCGGCGCCCCTTCCTGCACCTCGACCGGCAGACCGCGCGCAAGGCCTGCATGGTCCAGTCCCTGCCCGTCTGGGACGACCCGCACAACGCCGATCCCGCCTACACCCGCTCGCGGCTCAGGCACGAGGGCCTGCCCGCCCTCGAAAAGGCCCTCGGCAAAGGCGTAGTGGAGGCCCTCGCCCGCACCGCCCAGCTCTCCCGCGACGACGCCGACGCCCTCGACACCTGGGCCAGCCAGGCCGAGGCCTCCGTACGCGACGCCGCGGGCCTGCTGGAGTGCTCCAAGCTCTACGCCCTCCCGCCCGCCGTACGCCGCCGCATCCTGCGCCGCGCGGCCATCGAGGCCGGTGCCCCCGCCGGATCCCTCTTCGCCCGGCACATCGAGGAAGTCGACCGGCTGATCACCGGCTGGCGAGGCCAGGGAGCCATCAATCTCCCCGGCAAAGTCGTCGCACAGCGGCAGGGTGGCAGACTGGTGATTCGGCAAGGCTGAATCCCGACCTCCCGGAGCGACCCTCCGACGGGGCCGGACAGCCGGTCGCCGTCAGTGCGGCCGTAAGTGCGGGACGACCGAAAGTGATGCGGGTGGACGCGAAAGACATGGGTGCCGACCTCCAGCAGGTGCTCATCACCAAGGAAGAGATCGACGCGAAGCTGGCCGAGCTGGCCGCGAAGATCGACGCGGAGTACGCGGGCAAGGACCTGCTCATCGTGGGCGTCCTCAAGGGCGCCGTGATGGTCATGGCGGACCTCGCCCGGGCGCTGTCCACCCCTCTCACCATGGACTGGATGGCCGTGTCCTCCTACGGCGCGGGCACCCAGTCCTCCGGTGTCGTGCGCATCCTCAAGGACCTCGACACCGACATCAAGGGCAGGCACGTCCTGATCGTCGAGGACATCATCGACTCGGGCCTCACCCTGTCCTGGCTGATCAACAACCTCGGCTCCCGCGAGCCCGCGTCGCTGAAGGTGTGCACGCTGCTGCGCAAGCCGGACGCCGCCAAGGTCGCCATCGACGTGGAGTGGGTCGGCTTCGACATCCCGAACGAGTTCGTCGTCGGCTACGGCCTCGACTACGCCGAGAAGTACCGCAACCTGCCGTTCGTCGGTACGCTCGCGCCTCACGTCTACGGCGGCTGACCGGGCGGCTGGGCCAACCGGGCCAGCTCTCGTAAGACGATCGGGAACCCCAGCGGGTTTCGCGCCGTTGGAGCATGCAGAGACGGGAACGTCGGCCGTCCATGCCACTCCGTGCGGCTTCGGACAACAATGCTGGGGTACCGTCAGAAGAACTGTCTTATCAAACTCACTATGGCAGGAGGGACGGGGCGATTCCGCTCCGTATGGATGGACGTGAAGCGATACTTCCGTGGGCCGGTCATGTGGATCGTGCTGGCCGTCCTTGCCGTGGTCGTGTTGATGCAGGTCGTCGGCTCGTCCGGCGGCTACAAGACGGTGGACACCGGCCAGGTCGTGGCAGCGATCAACGCGAACAAGGTCCAGTCGGCCAAGCTCACCACCGGTGACGAGCAGACCGTCAAGGTCACGCTCAAGGACGGTCAGAAGGTCGACGACAGCTCGAAGATCCAGGCGAGCTACATCGGCGACCAGGGCGTGACCATCGCCGCCACGCTGCAGACCAAGTACCAGGACAAGCAGATTCCGGACGGCTATACGGTCTCGCCGTCCAAGCAGAACCCGTTCGTCGGCGTGCTGCTCTCCCTGCTGCCCTTCGTCCTGATCGTGGTCGTCTTCCTGTTCCTGATGAATCAGATGCAGGGCGGCGGCTCCCGGGTCATGAACTTCGGCAAGTCCAAGGCCAAGCTCATCACCAAGGACACCCCGAAGACGACCTTCTCCGACGTCGCCGGCTGCGACGAGGCCGTCGAGGAACTCCACGAGATCAAGGAGTTCCTCCAGGAGCCGGCCAAGTTCCAGGCCGTCGGCGCCAAGATCCCCAAGGGCGTGCTGCTCTACGGCCGCCCCGGTACGGGCAAGACCCTTCTCGCCCGCGCGGTCGCCGGCGAAGCGGGCGTCCCGTTCTACTCGATCTCCGGTTCCGACTTCGTCGAGATGTTCGTCGGTGTCGGTGCCTCCCGTGTCCGTGACCTGTTCGAGCAGGCCAAGGCGAACGCCCCGGCGATCGTCTTCGTCGACGAGATCGACGCGGTCGGCCGCCACCGCGGCGCCGGCCTCGGCGGTGGTCACGACGAGCGTGAGCAGACGCTGAACCAGCTGCTCGTCGAGATGGACGGCTTCGACGTCAAGGGCGGCGTCATCCTGATCGCCGCCACCAACCGCCCGGACATCCTGGACCCGGCGCTGCTGCGTCCCGGCCGCTTCGACCGCCAGATCGCGGTCGACCCGCCGGACCTGCAGGGCCGTCTGGAGATCCTCAAGGTCCACCAGAAGGGCAAGCCGGTCGCGCCCGACGTCGACCTGGCGGCCGTCGCCCGCCGTACCCCCGGCATGACCGGCGCCGACCTCGCCAACGTGCTGAACGAGGCCGCGCTGCTCACCGCCCGCAGCGACCAGAAGCTGGTCGACAACAAGGCGCTGGACGAGGCGATCGACCGCGTGGTCGCGGGCCCGCAGAAGCGGACCCGGATCATGTCGGACAAGGAGAAGAAGATCACCGCGTACCACGAGGGCGGCCACGCCCTGGTCGCGGCGGCCTCACCGAACTCCGACCCGGTCCACAAGATCACAATCCTCTCCCGCGGCCGTGCCCTCGGCTACACGATGGTGCTCCCGGACGAGGACAAGTACTCGACCACCCGCAACGAGATGCTCGACCAGCTCGCCTACATGCTGGGCGGCCGCGCGGCCGAGGAACTGGTCTTCCACGACCCGACCACCGGCGCTGCCAACGACATCGAGAAGGCCACCAACCTGGCCCGCGCGATGGTCACGCAGTACGGCATGACCGAGCGGCTCGGCGCGATCAAGTTCGGCGGCGACAACAGCGAGCCCTTCCTCGGACGTGAGATGGCTCACCAGCGCGACTACTCGGAAGAGGTCGCCGCGCTGGTCGACGAAGAGGTCAAGAAGCTCATCGAGACCGCGCACAACGAGGCCTGGGAGATCCTGGTCGAGAACCGCGACGTGCTCGACCAGCTCGTCCTCCACCTGCTGGAGAAGGAGACCCTGGGCAAGGAGGAGATCGCCGAGGTCTTCGCCACGATCCACAAGCGCCCGCCGCGGCCCGCGTGGACCGGCTCCTCCCGCCGTACGCCCTCCACCCGCCCGCCGGTGCTCTCCCCGAGGGAGCTGGCACTGACCAACGGCGCGAACGGCTCGACGGCGGCGATCAGCACGGTGAAGTC